>JBALXF010000061.1:0-10503 GCA_036961085.1 Psychromonas sp. | reverse complement strand
ACATCATCATGAAGGTGCAGATCCACATGCTTGGAATAGCATTATCAATGTAAAAATATATATCAAAAATATTGAGCAGGGTTTAAGTGAAGTTGACCCAGAAAATGCCAAGGATTATCAACAAAATGCACAGGCATATCTGCAAAAACTAGATAAGTTAGAGATTAAATTACATGCACAACTGGATACAATTCCACTGTCACAACGTAAAATCATCACCCCACATAATGCATATAGTTATTTTGCACGCGACTTTGAAATAGAGTTTTTTGCACCTCAGGGTACCAGCACTGAATCTGAAGCAAGCGCATCGGATATGGCAGCTATCATTAAACAGATACGAAAAAATAACATTCGTGCCGTGTTCCTGGAAAACATTGCAGATAATCGCATGATGGAACAAATCAGTAATGAAACCGATGCTAAAATAGGTGGTGAATTATTCTCTGGTTCATTATCAGATAAACAAGGACCAGCTCCTACTTATCTAAAAATGATGGAATACAATGTCAATACGATAGTCTCTGCATTGACAAAATAATCGTCACTAGATAGCTATAATAAAAAGGCTTTCTTTTGTTAGAAAGCCTTTTATCAGTTATCACAACCAATAATGAACAATTATATATGAAACTAACGCTACAACTTATACAACTTTTTTAGTCGTCATTTTATTCACGCCATTGAAGATTGTCGCACTGCCGCATTCTTGGGTTGATATGAAAATGGAAATTGATGGCACTAAAGATTAAATTTAGGTTTTAAAATGCAATGGACATTCGATGCAATGTCACCTGCCGGTACTGTCATCTTAACGGAACCGTTTCGAATTGTGCGATAATCTGCTGATGAAAAATTCAAATATCTATGTAGGTTATCGTTACCCTGCACAAATCATTAGCCATGCAGTTTGGCTTTATCATCGTTTTACACTTAGCTTCCGAGATATCGAAGAATTCCTTGCAGCACGCGGTATTATTGTAAGCTATGAAACCATTCGTCAATGGTGCAGAAAGTACGGGTCAAGCTATTGTAAACTGATCAAAAAGAACCGAGGGTAGCTTGGTGATACATGGCATCTGGATAAGGTGTTCATTAAGATTAATGGTGTTTTACATTATCTGTGGCGAGCGGTAGATCAAGATGGTGACGAGATCGATATTTTGGTTCAAAAACGTAAAAATAAAAAAGCAGCTATGCGATTCTTTAACCAACTGTTAAAGGGGCAGAAGGGCACGCCGTTAAAGGTTGTTACCGATAAACTTAAAAGTTATTCAGCTGCCCAAAGAGATCTGATGCCAAGTGTGGAGCACTCTACGGTGCAATACGAAAACAACCATTGTGAATTATCACATCAACCTACCCGACAACAAGAAAAACAGATGCGCCAGTTATTAAGACGTTGAGGCTGTAGAATAACTCTCTTTTATAGAACAAATGGAAATTACGACTTTGTTCGTCATTGTTTTAATGAGAGGTAGTCTTGAAAAAAGCTCAATGACCGCTATGGTGGCTTTTGCGACTATCAGGTTTGATTAAAACCTATAAACTCAAAGTGTCAAATTGAGAGTTTGAGCCTCTACACTTTAGGGAATTAATGATTTTTTCTAACTCAGTTTGTGCCCCTATATAAGACAAGTTGTCTACAAACATAGTCAACACTGACAGGTAGACATGCACTCATTTTGTACGAATATTGCCCCTTAACATTCGATGTTTTGCGCATTGCTTTCGACAAAATGAGTGAGATTGTTTTTCAAAATAATTCCACTGATCTTCAATACCAAGTTTTATTGCATTTTCAATGCCCTCCAAAACACCCCGATTTGTGTGAAGGACTTCAAAAATTAGAGTCGTATCTATATTCGCTATTTAATATTTTAATTAGAAATGTCCAAATTTGGTTGTCATCCTGCTGAATTTTCTTAAATGAGAAGTTAAGCAAAGTGATCAAGCTCAATTATAGTTGAAACAACACGGAACCTTCGCTTCATAAATGAAACAGAACATGACTTTACATGTTTCATTTTGAAACGTACGTATCCAATTTGTTATTTGTTTTTTTGAATGCAAAATGGCTCCACTTTCAATTAGACACTAGTGGAGTCAACATGAGTCGATTATTTACCAACAAAAAAACAACCTTAGTTCATGATGCCATTGACGGTATTTTATATAGTAACAAGGCTAACAACCTTGCTCGCCTTGAAGTCGATTCGCAGATCCGCATAGTAATAAGAAATGATTGGAAAAAAGATAAAGTTGCGATTATTTCTGGTGGCGGTTCGGGTCATGAACCAGCACATGCAGGTTTTATTGGAAAAGGGATGTTAACTGCGGCTGTTTGTGGTGATGTATTTGCTTCACCAAGTGTAGATGCTGTGCTAAATGCGATTGTGCACGTAACAGGAGGAAAGGGATGCTTGGTTATCGTTAAAAACTATACAGGTGATCGTCTTAACTTTGGCCTAGCGTGTGAAAAGGCCAAAGCAATGGGATTGAATGTTGAAATGGTAGTTGTAGATGACGACATATCTATTCCTGATAATCTAAAACCTCGTGGCATTGCAGGTACCCTGTTTGTGCATAAAGTAGCAGGCTATCAAGCTGAACAAGGTGCAGACCTGAAAGATGTAAAAAGTGCCGCACAAAATGCCATTGATACAACGTCGAGTATTGGCGTAGCATTAACAAGCTGTTCTTTACCCGGAGAGACAACGCCCCAACGCATTGCAGAGGGCAAAGCGGAATTAGGGCTAGGTATCCACGGAGAACCTGGTGTAATGACAATTAATGCTATTTCATGTCGTGACCTAGTTACAACAATGGTTGACAAACTTAAAGCGAATCTGTCTGCAGGTAATGCAAAAGTGGCAGTTATGATTAATAACCTAGGGGGTGTTTCACCATTAGAAATGAGCTTGATCACAAAGGATGTTCTAGAGTCTGATTTACAACAAAATATCGAGTTACTAGTGGGCCCTGGTGCATTAATGACCGCCATTGATATGAAAGGTTTCTCTATTTCTTATCTAGAATTGAAAGATGATCATTTAAAAGCTTTATTATCCCCTGTAGAGACCGATGCTTGGATACAGGCAATCGAGTTACGCAAATTAAATATTGTAAAAGCCGACTGTATATCTAGTGAATTAACTTATGATGTATCCCATAATTCTGAGATGGAAACCATATTAAAAACGGTTACATCAACCTTGATTAATGTAGAGAAGGAACTGAATCACCTAGATTCATTAGTGGGCGATGGGGATACGGGCTCGACGGTTGCGGCTGGTGCACGACAAATAATGTCACAACTTGAAGCCAATAACTTACCACTGGATAATACTGGGACACTAATGAAGGTCATTGCCGATCAACTAACGACAGTTATGGGGGGCTCATCAGGAGTGCTTCTTTCAATATTTTTCACTGCTGCTGGAAATGATTATAATAAAAATGCAGATCTAGTTAAAGCCTTGCAAACTGGCTTGGAACAAATGATGAAGCATGGTGGAGCTAAGCCTGGTGACCGAACTATGATTGATGCTATGTATCCAGCATTTGAAGCATGGAAAACTCAGGGGCTAGAAGCGGCTATTGAGGCTGCAAGGCTTGGGGCTGAAGGTACGGCTATGATGGTTGAAGCAAAAGCAGGTCGCTCATCATACTTGAATAGAAAGAGTCTTGAAGGTGTGAAGGATCCGGGAGCCGTTATAATAGAACGAGTTTTCGAAGCATTTAAGGCTTAACTGGTTAACAGGAGAGTAGCAAGGTTTTACTGTTATTCCCCTCTATTTAATGTTTTTTATTAACATCGTTCTTCTGCTAAGTTACGAAGAATAAAGATATGCAAGCAATAAATCTCCATACTTAATTACGTATTAAAATTCTAAACATTACAATAAAACGCACAAGCCCCAAATAAGCTAGATGATAGTTGTAATCAAGAGACGTTTTAAACAGTATGTAACTCTATGGAGAATTTTCAACCTTGTCATTTTATTATTAAATTGAGCGCTATCAGAAAGGATAAATCATCATTGCAACCAACTGATATTCCAACCTCATTTATGGTTAAGCTAACAATGGTAAAGATATAATCTAACTATTTTTCAAAAATGTAGTCACAACTAACATTTTATTTTTTGTATAAAAAGGTAAGATGATAATAACTTTCAACTTCAAAACAAGATGAATTTATGAAATATCGTTTTTCCATAAATGAAGATATTTGGCGCTTATTCGTTTCGTCAAAAGCAGATGACACGATTGTCCCGGAGATGGATCCGCATCTATTTGAGGTTTGGTCTCGATGCCGTCGCCAACAAAAACATGATCACTGGTCTTTGCCACATAGCGCTAAAGGCGTTACTTTCTCATCGATACAAAAAAGCAAATCGGAATTTTTAAATATTGCAGTTCCTGCAATAGAGGACATCTACGAGTATCTTGAAGATAACAACTGTGCCCTGCTCGTGAGTGATGAAACTGGATGCACCCTCAATTTTATAGCGACTCAAGAAATGCGCACTCTACTTGCAGATTTGGGGATTCAAGAAGGTGCATATTGGCGTGAAGGGATTATGGGTAACAATGCAATATCCAGTGCAATGAAGCTAGCTAAAGCGACCAAAACGGTGGGATTTGAACACTATAAACAAGCTCTGCATCTATTTGCGATTTATGCTGCACCTGTTTTTGATAGTGCAGGCACAGTTCATGGTGGGGTCGCATTAGTATTACCGGTCGAGAAAGCTAGCTCCACAGCACTTGGCTTAATACATTCAGCAGCAAGAGACATTGCCAGCCAGATACACGCAGAAAGCATGCTTACCGAGTCCAACCAACATCTCTCCGAAGTTAATGTGTTACTTGAAGGGGTAGATGAAGGAGTGATCGCTTGGGACTCAAGCGGTAAAATCCATTACCTTAATCAAAAAGGCAGTACATTACTTGGCCTGAAAAAAAGTGACTTAGGTAGTAAAATAAATTCAGCATTAACCCTCCCCCATCAAGTGCAACAAGCGATCAAACGAGGCAAAGCGTTGGACATGGTTGAAACAACCGTTGATAGCAAAGGTAAACTTATTTCTTTAGTCCTCTCGCTTAAAATCGTTAAAAATAGTCAAAATGAAATTGAGCGCTATATTGCGTTACTCTATCCCCTTAAACACATTCGAGATCTCGTCCACCAACATTTTGGTAACTTGGCACGTTTAACGTTTGATGATATTACTGCCGTCTCTGAGTCAATGCTCAGAGTTGTCCAGCAGGCGCGGCATGCGTCAAAAGGACGTGGGCCAGTACTACTCCATGGGGAAGATGGATTATCTAAAAGCCACTTAGCACAAGCTATCCACAATGCCAGTTCAAGACATGGACAGCCCTTTATTGCCATTAATTGCCAAGCAATTCCCAAAGAGTTGATGGCAACCGAGTTTTTAGGCTCAGTAACCGTTTTTGATGGGGATAGGGCTTCACCTTCTAAGTTTGAACTCGCAAATGGAGGGACTTTATTTTTGGATCACGTTGAAAATCTCTCTTCAGAAGTCCAGGCTGCTCTTCTTCATCTACTAAAAACAGGGTTATTGAACCTGATGACCCGTCATATTGTACCTCTCGATGTACGTATCATTGCAACTTCTAATATTAATTTAGAACAATACGTTACAGAAAAACACTTTGGTCTTCAGCTGTTACTTGAACTACAAACTTTTGATATTCATGTCCCCCCTCTACGAGATCGAATTGAAGACATCCCAACTTTAGTTAAAAGTAAATTAGCGTATCTCGAGGGCGAGAAAAAACGCTCATTTGCTATAAGCGAAGATACCATGTCTTTGTTGATGCAATATCACTGGCCTGGAAATAATCGTGAGCTACGAAATGTTATTGAACGTGCGGCAAATTTTAGCGATAGTGGTGAAATTCGAATAAAAGATATGCCAGATAGCATTTTTTCTACGACAGATGCTACAAGCAGTGACAAAAACCCTCTGCTTTCAAACAATCTCCTTAACGCTGAAAAAAATACTATTCTTCGATCTGCAAAGCATTGCCGAGGCAGAACGAGTGAAATGTGTAAGGACCTGCAAGTAAGCCGTACAACCTTATGGCGCAAACTTAAAACTCACAATATCGATGTATCGGATTATAAATAATCTACATAAAGGGTGGGAATTCCTGTCGGTAATACTACTCAAGCTGTACTTTAAAAATAGATATTCCGCCTCTATTCACAACAATAAAAATTTACGCTATAGCCATTTAATTTAAGACTTAATCGCAACAATGTATAACTGGGAATGCCATTCACTCACCCTACGTGTAAAACAGCATATTAAAAAAGCCAAACGATTTTACCCGTTGGCTTTTTATTTAGTCTGACTGGATGGTCTAAATTAGCTTAGTGTCAGCAAGTAGCTTTTGCTTTTAAGCGAAAGAAGTTGTAGATCGGTATTGCTCGTATCGCGAGGCTAATTTTGGATCCGGGCTGTACCATAAACGACCTTCGAAACCGTTAACACAAACGAATTGTCCTAGTTCGACCTTCTGCAAACAACCGGCCAGCTTAAAAATGGTAGGAATACCCATGGATTTTGCTAAAATAGCGCTATGAGAGGAAGGATTTCCTCGACTAAGACAGATCGCTAATACCTTGTTCGGATCAAGCTTTGCCGTATTTGATGGGGATAATTCTTCGGAAAAGATAATTGCAGGCTCTGCAAGTTGCAATTCGGACTCGCTTTGTCTGCCACACAGCTCATGCATAAGTTGCCTACCAATGTCCCAAACGTCAGCTTCACGGGCTTGCATATATTCACTGCTAGTTTCCCGAAAGCTTTGTGCTAACTCACTGATAGCCTCATACGATGCCTGCTCGACATTTTTCTGTTGTGCGATTCGGCTGGTAATTTCATCTAACAACTCGGGATCAGTTAACATCATGATATGCGCTTCGAAAATGTTAGCGTGTTCTTCCCCAGATTGTGGCGCACTTCTTAGTTGCTCTATCTTCTCACTAACCCGTTCGATGGCCTCATGCAACCGTTGAGTTTCAATTTCTTGAGAAGTGAATTCGCGTGACGTTGGCGTTGGTGTTACTTGCTCAAAAATAACAACCTTTCCGCTGGCAATACCTTCACAGACAGTGACCCCCAAAATGCTACCAGCTTGCTCTAGCTGAGAGCCAGATATTGATTTGGCTATATCCGTTTTGACTTGTGTCACATCGATAGATTCACCAAAACCTGCTTGTGCTAAAGTAGAAAATGCATTAATCAAATCTTCTGCTTCTACTCCTTGCGATCGCAAAGTGATAGTATCACCCTGACTGACACCGAGCACAGCAATGCTGTTGAGGCTTTTTGCGTTTGCCACATTATTGCCTTTATGCAAATTTGCTGTTGCATCAAAGTTAGCGATAGTAGCAACAATCGCAGCAGTAGGGCGAGCGTGCAAGCCATGTAGATTTCGCACAATCCATTCGAACTCCAAGACCCCTTCAGACTCGGGAATCAACGAAACGCTTGGGTCATTATCTTGCGTTTCAACAGTCCTTACGGGTAAAAACTCAAGCTGGTTTAATGATTGATATTTAGCTTCTAACGCACTGTGAGCTTCTTGCATTACCTCATCAATTAACATGCCAGCGGCCGCTGCAACACATGCAGACATAGTTCCCTCCATTATAGGAGCTGCACAAATGTATATATTATTTGATTTTTCTATATCAATTAACTCAACTGCCATCTCAGCACTTAAAATCGCACTTCCCATATCAACCATAACAAGTACACCATCGGAGCAATAAACCTCTTCAATTGTACTCATTATTGCAGTAGCATCAGTGCCGATCGGATTTTCAGGGTCATCCACACCAGCAGCAACGCCTATTTTCACTTTCCCTTGCGTCATTTGTGTGGCGAGTTCATAAATACCTTGTGCAAGACTCGGGCTGTGAGACACAATCACTATACTGATCATAATAAACCTCAACTTAGGGGGCTAGTGCCACCTAAAAAAAAAAGTAATATCCCGCTTATTCCAAAATAGAATCTCGTAATGCGGAGAAGAGTAAAAAAGCTGAAGTCGCACCCGGGTCTTGGTGACCGATAGAACGCTCTCCAAGATAACTTGCACGACCTTTGCGTGCCTGCATAGGAATCGTGCTTTTCATAGCAAGATTTGCTTCAACTAACGCCGCATCTAATGCAACTTGCATCGTTGATTGTTGGTGCTTTGCTAATGAATTAATGATACCAAACCATGTATCAACCATGGTTTTATCACCAGATTCAGCTTTACCACGTTGCACTATGCCCTCTAACCCATTTTGTAGCATTTGCGTCAGTTCTTCTAAATTCAATTGCTCTTTGGCCATTACACTTGTAGCACCGCGAATGAAAAAGCTACTGTTCAAAGGACCACTTGCACCACCAATACTTGAAAGCAAAGTCATGCCTGTTGTTTTTAATATATTTCCAATATCAGCATCGGCAACACTTGGTAACTTATCTTTCACTTTTCGAAAACCGCGGTTCATATTCAATCCATGATCCGCATCGCCAATTTCTCTATCAAGATCAGTTAAGAAATCTTGCTGTTCTTCAAATAAATCCGCAGCCTTTAAAAGCCATTGAACGATATGATTTTTAGTTACTATCATTTTTATATCCTTTTGCTTAGCAGCCCCAACGAAGCGCTGGTGTATTTACTGGCATATCATAGAGAGATAGCATTTCATCATCCACTTTCAATAGCGTGATAGACACACCTTGCATATCTAAGGCTGTACAATAAGTACCAATTAAATTCCGTTCAATAGTAATTCCTTGTTTACCCAAGAGTTCAGCAACTTTACGATAAACCACATACAATTCAGACTGTGGTGTCGAACCAAGGTTATTAATCAAAACAATGACTTTGTCGCCAGATTCTAATGCTTCAGATGTCCAAGTATCATCATTCCACTGTCCAAGTTCATTATCCCATTGATGCACTGTGCGTTGATAAGGTTTATTATCTAGCAATTCAGATACCATTTCAGTAGTCATACTATCACCATCGATAAAAGTGCGGCGTTCAATACCAGGTTCTCCATGAATTCCTACGCCAAACTCAATTTCATTGTCTTTCAGTTCAAAGCTAGGTTTACCTGCAGCTGGTACGGTACATGCGGACAATGCAACTCCAATTGAACGTCCTCGATTGGCAACACGCTTAGCTAATTGGCTGATTTTGTCTAAGCTATAACCTTCTTCAGTAGCCGCGCCAAGAATTTTTTCAGCAAGAACCGTAGTTGCCACACCACGACGACCAGCTGTATACAAGCTATCTTTTACAGCAACATCATCATCAATAATCGAAGCTTGGACCTTAATCCCATCTGCATGTAATAGCTCAACAGCGATATCAAAATTTAATATATCACCTGTGTAGTTTTTTACTAAAAAAAGAACACCTTCTCCTGAATCTGCTTGTTTAGCACACTCATACATTTGATCGGGAGTCGGTGAGGTAAACATTTGCCCCGGACATGCACCATCTAACATTCCCATTCCAACAAACCCGCCATGCATCGGTTCATGACCACTGCCACCACCCGATATTAAAGCCACTTTCGGCCCTTTTTTGTCGCGACGGACAATATACATAGGATCTAAATTTACTTGCAGTGCTGGGTGAGCAATAGCAACACCTTCAAGTAGTTCCTTTACAACGTTATCAACGTGATTAATTATCTTTTTCATTTTTTAAGTCCTTATTTTAGAATCAGGTACGAACAACTATAGTGTGAACACGGGAACCAGTACGTTACTCCATAAAAGCGCGGCAACCACTGAGCCTAGAATAGGTCCAACAACTGGTACAATTGCATAGCCCCAGTCAGAATTGCCTTTGTGTTTTATTGGTAACAGAGCGTGTGCAATGCGCGGCATAAGATCACGAGCAGGGTTGACTGCATATCCTGTATTGCCACCAAGACATAAGCCGATAGCACAAACCAAGATACCTACGGCATAGGGGCCAAATCCAGAGCTAATGCCGTTATTAGTGGTGAAAATAGCTAAAATACCTATCATCAATACCCCAGTACTGATAGCTTCAGAGATAATATTCCACTTAGTGTTACGAATGGCAGCGCCCGTCGAAAATGCGGCTAATACCATTCCTGGATCTTCAGTCGCATCAAAGTGC
Source organism: Psychromonas sp. (assembly GCA_036961085.1). Lineage (GTDB taxonomy): Bacteria > Pseudomonadota > Gammaproteobacteria > Enterobacterales > Psychromonadaceae > Psychromonas. The sequence continues at coordinate 300 of JBALXF010000061.1, read as the reverse complement.
TGCTTGAATGCAAGCCACAAGGTAATTGCTCCCAAGAATGCGCCAACGCACTGAGCCAAAATATATACCAAAGCCATTTCAGTACTTATCTTACCGATCGCCCAAAAACCGATTGTCACAGCAGGATTTAAATGACCACCACTTACCCAACCAGCGGCATAAACCGCGATAGCAACACCAAATCCCCAGCCCATTGAAATAACTATCCAGCCAGAGTTCTCTGCCTTACTGCCCTTAAGTACTACATTTGCTACCACACCACAACCAAGTAACACTAACAAAAATGTACCGAAGAGTTCT
>JBALXF010000619.1:0-827 GCA_036961085.1 Psychromonas sp. | reverse complement strand
TATGGCACCGGCGCAATTATGGCCGTGCCCGCTCACGATGAGCGGGATTTTGAATTTGCCAACAAACATGGCTTACTAATCAAACAGGTTTTTGAGAAAACCAACTCGTCTGAAAATACTGACTTTGATGATAAACAATGGCAGGACTGGTACGCATCAAAATCTTCTGATGAAGTCCTTATGGTTAACTCTGGGGAATTTGATGGCCTTAGCTCTGAAGAAGGGTTTGATGCGATTGCCAACAAACTACAAGAGCTAGGCTGTGGTGAGATAAAAATCAATTACCGTCTACGGGATTGGGGCGTTTCCCGCCAGCGCTATTGGGGCTCACCCATCCCAATGTTTAATAAAGATGGTGGTGAAATCCCGGTTCCTGCTGACCGACTGCCGGTATTGTTACCTGAAGATGTGGAGATGGACGGCGTTCAATCACCCATCAAGGCTGATGCCGAATGGCGTAAGACCGAACTCAACGGTCAAGCTGTTGAACACGAAACAGATACCTTTGATACCTTCATGGAATCAAGCTGGTACTACGCCCGCTACACCTGCCCCAACTATAGTGAAGGCATGCTCGACAGTGATGCCGCCAATTACTGGCTGCCCGTCGATCAATATGTGGGCGGTATTGAACATGCCATATTGCATCTACTCTACGCTCGCTTCTTCCATAAACTAATGCGCGATGAAGGCCTACTGGATTCTGATGAGCCTTTCAACAAGCTTCTCTGCCAAGGTATGGTATTAAAAGACGGCACCAAGATGTCAAAGTCCAAGGGCAACACGGTAGACCCTCAAGCTCTGATAAAACAATACGGTGCAGATAC
>JBALXF010000618.1:0-852 GCA_036961085.1 Psychromonas sp. | reverse complement strand
GCTGCAGGCATGAACCCCATGGACCTGAAACGTGGAATAGACAAAGCGGTTGCCGCCGCTGTTGAACAAATTGCCAAAATTGCCAAGCCCTGTGGCGACACCAAAGAAGTTGCTCAAGTGGGTACGATCTCTGCCAACAGTGACGTCCAGGTCGGCGATATCATTGCTGAGGCCATGGACAAAGTAGGTAAGGAAGGGGTTATTACTGTTGAAGATGGCTCTGGACTGGAGAATGAGCTGGATATTGTAGAAGGTATGCAGTTTGATCGCGGTTATCTCTCTCCTTATTTCATTAATAACCAGGAAAGTATGAGTGTTGAACATGAAACACCGTACATTCTGCTTTTTGACAAGAAAATTTCCAATATCCGCGAATTGCTTCCACTGTTGGAAAGTGTCGCTAAAGCCGGTCGGCCACTGATGATTATTGCCGAGGACGTGGAAGGTGAAGCGTTGGCGACACTGGTTGTTAACAACCTGCGTGGTATCGTCAAAGTTGCTGCTTGCAAGGCGCCTGGTTTTGGTGACCGTCGTAAAGCGATGCTGGAAGATATTGCTGTTCTCACTGGTGGTACTGTCATTTCTGAAGAAGTGGGCATGGACCTGGAGTCTGCCACGTTGGAGCACTTGGGTACCGCTAAGCGTATCAGCATGACTAAAGAGAACACCACAATTGTGGATGGTGCGGGTGAACATGTGGATATCGAGAACCGGGTTAACCAGGTTCGTGCACAGATAGAAGAAACGTCATCAGACTACGATCGCGAAAAGCTTCAAGAGCGTATGGCTAAACTGGCTGGTGGTGTTGCTGTTATCAAGGTGGGCGCTGCTACTGAAGTGGAAATGAAAGAG
>JBALXF010000617.1:0-879 GCA_036961085.1 Psychromonas sp. | reverse complement strand
CCGGTACGGCCATCGTACAGCGTCATTTGGCCCGACTCCGGAATGTCCGCCAGCTTCAGCAGGTGCTTGATTTCGTGCTCTTTGGCACCGTCGAACACCGGCGTGGCCATCGGCACGCCGCCTTTGAGGTTCTTCGCCAGTGCGATGACTTCGTCATCGGTCAGCGAGTCGATATCCTCAACGCGGGTACCGGGCGTGTTATACACCTGACCCAGGAAGTCGCGAATTTCAGCAACCTGCTGACCGCGGGCGTCGCGCAGCATGGCGTCAATCTTGACCCCGAGACCACGTGCCGCCATACCCAGGTGAGTTTCCAGGATCTGACCAACGTTCATACGCGACGGTACGCCCAGCGGGTTCAGCACCACGTCCACCGGCTCGCCCTTCTCGTCGAACGGCATGTCTTCGATGGGCATGATCGCGGAGATAACACCTTTGTTACCGTGACGACCGGCCATCTTGTCACCGGGCTGAATGCGACGCTTGACCGCCATATAGACTTTGACGATTTTCAGCACGCCCGGTGCGAGGTCGTCGCCCTGGGTCAGCTTGCGCTTCTTATCTTCGAAACGCTCGTCCATCTCTTTACGGCGGTTCTCAAGCTGTTCGTCGGCCTGGGCCAGTAGCTCGTTGTAGGCTTCATCCTGCATGCGCAGTTTGAACCACTGCTGACGCGGCAGTTCGTCCAGGTACGCCTCGCTCAGCACGTCGCCTTTCTTCAGGTTCGGGCCGCCATTAACCGCTTGGCCATCCAGCGTACGCTTCAGACGCTCAAAGGTTGCGTCTTCGGCAATACGGTAGGTTTCCTGAAGATCCTTGCGCACTTCGTCCAGCTGCATCTGCTCGATGGAGAGCGCACGGGAGTCTTTTTCTACGCCG
>JBALXF010000616.1:0-906 GCA_036961085.1 Psychromonas sp. | reverse complement strand
CCACGCACACTTCAATCAACTGCGGAACTACGTTTCGGTTTGAGTTCATTTACAGAGGTGCTGCGCACTACACAGAGGAAAAATAATTATACTTAAATTATATTTTCTCTGTGATTCTCTGTGATTCTCGGTGTCCTCTGTGGTTTTTGTTTGTAATATTTTGATTCTTAAGGGATTGAATTATTTTCCATTTTAACCTGAGTTAAATGCATAAACATGTAGTTATTTTAAACAGTCGACATTTTAAACAATAGGTTTGTGGTTAATCGATTAATAGCTTCCTAAAACCTATTATTTTACCTGTATCGGAAATGCTTATACCTTCACTCTCTAGTAAGGCTTTTTGACGTATAAAAGCTTCACCACGTAGCGATATTTTTCCCTGTCCATTGATCACCCTAAACCAGGGTAATTTTGTATCTTTAGGTAATTTTGATAATAATCTACCCACATATCGAGCATGATTTGGGTAACCTGCAAGCTTAGATAATTGCCCATAAGTCACTAAATGACCAACCGGAATATATAAAAGGTGAGTATATAAACTTTCTTCTAATTCGTTCATGTAACGGGCCTTAAATGCTTTTTATCGATGCTTTTGATAACAAGTTAATAATTCTAATTAGAAATTATTGAGAACTGATCTAGAATTATGTTCCAAAGTAAGAAGATTAACAATCCTCAACAAATTACTTTGTTCACTAATATTGAAAACGAAATAAGGAGATATTATGCAACTAGCTTTGTTTCCATTACCAGTTTTTTTATTGCCTGGCGGAAGAACTCGTCTAAGTATATTTGAACCGCGTTATAACCGGCTTGTCTCAGAAGCTGTTGCCACAAATAAAGGGTTTGGCTTGTGTTTACCTTCAGACAGTAAAAGTGTTTATGAAATTGGAACAAGAG
>JBALXF010000615.1:0-956 GCA_036961085.1 Psychromonas sp. | reverse complement strand
TTTGCCATGACGAGCTCTCCTCTTAGGACTTAGCACTCAAACACAAAAAACTCCACGAAGAACAATCACCGTGGAACACTGGAGCTCATAACCGGATTTGAACCGGTGACCTCTTCCTTACCAAGGAAGTGCTCTACCGACTGAGCTATATGAGCATTAACTTTCTCTGCCGGCAGTATTTGGAGCGGGTAGCGGGAATCGAACCCGCCTATTCAGCTTGGAAGGCTGACGTTCTACCAATGAACTATACCCGCCTGTCACCGCTACCTATCGAGCATCAACCCTGCCGGGCATCCAAAACCTTCATCGGCCACACAACATGGCCAAAAAACACTACCAAGCCATAACCTATGTCTTGATAGCTTACAAATGGCACTCATCACACCAAGACGCCGATCTTCTCAACACACCAAACCTGTGCGCCTTACATCAAATGGTGCAGGGGGGTGGATTCGAACCACCGAAGCTTTCGCGTCAGAGTTACAGTCTGATCCCTTTGGCCACTCGGGAACCCCTGCGGAAAAAGGCTGGACATTGTCCACACCTTCAGCCTGGCTGTCAAATTCAACAACGTAACAACCGAACTAAGGAATTATGGAGCTGGCGAGAGGAGTCGAACCCCCGACCGGCTGATTACAAGTCAGCTGCTCTACCAACTGAGCTACGCCAGCCCAAAACCCGTACTTAATCGGGAGCGCGATTCTAGAGAATGTTGGCGGCATAATCAACCGCTGACGGGACTTCAGGTCGTATTTTTGAAAGTTTTATTTATACACCACGAAACTGTGGCGAAAAATTGATCTTACTCGCTCTCACTAAGAGGGATCGTGTTCGGAGAAACCTCGCCACAAAAGCCATACTTCACACTTGCTACCTCAGTCCCACTTAGCTGCTCAATATCCGCCCAAAGTTCATCAGGGAGCGACCTGGCATCCTGCCCAGGCATTTCCAGCCAG
>JBALXF010000614.1:0-969 GCA_036961085.1 Psychromonas sp. | reverse complement strand
ATGATTTGAGCCAAATTGAGCAATGTGCTCAACGGCTGCATCAAAGCTTGGCACTATACGAATAGCAATTTCTAAATCTAAATATTCTTCACCAAATTCGTTATCTGCAAGCACAGTGGCATTATCAAAATATTCAGCCGCTTTAGCGTCAGCATTAATTTTTACACCTTCTTGACGAAGTACAACTGCACACAAATTTAAAAACTCATCAGCTACATCTTGGTGTACCACTAAACCCTCAAGTGCATTACATACACCAGTACGCTGAGTCTTACCATTAAGTAGTAGATTAAGTGCCACTTCTAAGTCTGCATCTTTATCTACGTATAAATGACACACGCCTTTAAAGTGCTGAATAACAGGAATTGTACTGTTTTCTGTTACATAGTTAATAAGCCCTTCACCGCCCCGTGGGATAATTAAATCAATACTGTCGCGTTGCTGCATTAATTCCATTAGTAAAGCACGGTCAGGATCTGGAATAACTGAAATTAGCGCCGTTGGCAAACCATGTTTAGTAAGCACGCTGTGCATTACACTAGCAATGGCTTGTGAGCTTTTAAGCGCTTCTTTACCACCGCGCAAAATAACACCATTACCTGACTTAAAGCACAATGCACCCGCGTCAGCCGTTACATTAGGTCGTGCTTCGTAAATCATGCATACCACGCCCAGTGGTACACGCATTTTACGAATTTTAATGCCATTTGGACGTTCAGTGATATCACGTAACTGGCCAACCGGATCATCAAGTGAAACAATCACTTCGATACCTTCAGCCATCGCTTCAATGCGCTCATCATTCAATGTTAAACGGTCTATCATTGACGCTGCTAAATTATTGTCACGCGCAGCGCTTAGGTCACTTTCGTTTTCTTTGATTATAAATTCTTTTTGATCTCTTAATGCCGCTGCCATATCGGTTAACACGTTGTTTTTAGTCTCGGTATCGAGTAAAGCAAGTGTATG
>JBALXF010000613.1:0-1028 GCA_036961085.1 Psychromonas sp. | reverse complement strand
AAAGTTGAATAATCTAATTTTAAAGACGTCGCAAAAACATTATTTACGCTCAATAATAGCACTACTAAAAACCCAAAACGCATTAAACTTTTCCCAATTAGTTATTATTAAATATTATGCTTCAAAACCAGTTTTATTATTATCATCATTATTGTCGTTATCATCGTCCGATTTGGTTGTCTCAGTCGCAACAACGCCTACACCACAAACTTGACGGTAAATAATTCCCATCAGGTTAAAATAGAATGGTACAAACAGAAATAGTCCTAAGCCAGAAGGTAGAACAGCCACCACCGCAAGTAACCCTAATATAAGGTGCAACAAGGTAAATTGACGTAGGTTTTTATTTACTAATTTGAAAGATATTTTGATTGCCATTTGCGGCGATAATTTTTTCTCCGCAATCAGAGGATAAACAAGCGAAAATGTCATGTTTAAATATAACAAAATGACCAAGGATATTTGCACACCAATATCGCCCATTAACTCAGTGAATATACTGGTGATAACAAATACACAGAGATTGATGAGCACACTTGCTAACGCAAGTTTTAACAGAATATTATAATAGTTAAATAAGCTAGTTGCTTTAGTTTTCAAACCAATGGAATGATGCACTCCCATCATTTGTAAACCGGTTATTAAAGGGGTCATCACTAAAGCACTAAAAACTAAATTAGTTAAAAGCTGCAATGTTTCATCGCTTTCAACCGTTGATTCTAAAATCAGTGCATATCCCGCTAATAAAATAGCCATGGTAAATACACAGGCAATAATTAATGAAAAATAGTTCTTTTTAGTGATGCTAAATGCACTCTTGAAAAGAGGTTTAAAATCTAATTTATAGCCATCACTTAGTGATTTTTTAATATCACCACCCAAAATAAAATGTTTTTCAGTCATACTGTGTATTACCCTAAATAAAAAAAACGGCATTTATAAAATATATAAACCCATGATACTTCGAAATGCAAAGTCAGCAAGGAAAATTGTGCCGAGATGCTAGGCATAAAATTGAAGTATAGTTA
>JBALXF010000612.1:0-1035 GCA_036961085.1 Psychromonas sp. | reverse complement strand
ACAAACCATCACCTATTATTACTGAAAAAATGACCTTAGCGAAGGACAATGATCAGTATCGCCTGTATGAAGTGAAGATAGATGTGGGGCTTAATGAGTTTGATCATGATTCCATCATTACTTTTGATTATTACGAGCAGCAAAGTGAAGCCCCATCGCCCGTAGTGATATTGCTACCAATACTCAATGGTAAAAAGCATTTGATGCGCCCCTTCGCGTCACTATTTGCTGACAAGGGTTATTCTGTGATTATCATAGATACATTGCAGGGCAGCACACTGCTTGATGATCTTAAGGATCCTGAGCCGTCAATTCGTAAAGCACTTCAGCGTCACCGCCGAGTTATTGACTGGGCTGAGTCTCGCGATCAACTTGATATTTCACGATTGGGGGTTTTAGGTGTCAGTCTTGGTGGGTTCAACGCACTTTACCTATCAGCTTTGGATAAACGAGTAAACGTAGCTTCAATAGCACTCGCAGGTGGCAGTTTGCCTGATTTATTAGTGAACTCAGATGAGCGTCGTATTACTGAGGCGGTAGCTGGAGTGAAGGAAGATTTATCGCTTGATGACCAACAACTTATGGAGTATCTGCAACAGAAAATAGTTAGCGATACGCTTGTTATTGCACCTCATGTTAACGCAGATCGGATGTTAATGGTGTTGGCTAAATACGATAAATCGGTACCTTATTCTAATCAGCTCGAATTATATAATGCAATGGGTCAGCCAGAAGCGGTCACTTTACCTACCGGACATAATAGCGCCGCTATATATATTTTCTCCTTTCGACAGCGTGTATTAGCATTCTTCAACAAAAAACTCTCTGAAGGATCTAAATCTGGCACGGCGGCTATTTCACCTGATTACTGTGAAGAGTTTTTCGCTGCTCAGGAATAATTAGCGGTATTATTTGGGAGTAATACTTGGGATATTAGCACGGTAAGCGCATTATAATTGCTAAGTATTTTTAACTATATAAATCAACTTTGCTGTAGCGTAAAACGCTACTTATTCCGAAAAACAATACCACGAA
>JBALXF010000611.1:0-1075 GCA_036961085.1 Psychromonas sp. | reverse complement strand
CACGCATTATAATTCACAGAAGAAAAAAAATCAGCTTAATAAATGCCCCAAATTGTAACTGCATTATTTATAAAGCAGAGAAGTCTTTGCTGAATGTTTCTACTTTTGACCAATCGGTTAATTCAATATCTTTGCTTGTATCCGTGCTTCCACCAGTCATTTTCATAATCATTTGAATCAGCAATGTTTGCCACCAGTTATAACGCGAGTAAAGTAATGCACCAGCAAAAACGCCTTTTAAACGAGGATGCCACTGAGAAAGCTGATCGAATTTTATCATATAGGTATTATTCGCAGGGTTTGCTTTTTCAGGCTTACGCGCGGTTAAACACACTAAGAAGAAAGCATTAGGAATTGCATCCAATTGTTTTTTATTATGATTAACAAAATTGAGTAAATTTTTACGGAGATGACCATAACGAATAGAACCACCAATCAACACCTTGTCATAGGCACTAAAATCAATTTTTGGATTGTCATCGATATTAACAATGGTACTTTCACCTTCAATTAATGCGGTGATCCGCTCGATAATTTTTAGAGTTTGACCTTCAACAGATGAATATAAAACGAGCGTCTTTACTGACATTTAAATTCCAAAATAATATACAAATAAATAGAGTGAACAAGCAGGAAGTGACTAAGTAGGATATCCCCCCTTAATCCCTCCAAAATGTCGACGTGAATAAAACTAACAGAGTGAATATTTCTAATCGACCAAATAACATGGCAAGGATCATTATCCATTTAGAAGAACTACTTACATCGTTAAAATGTAATGCAACCTGCCCCAGACCTGGCCCTAGATTGTTTAACATTGCTGCGGTTGCTGAAAAAGAGCTTAATTCGTCCATCCCAGTTAAAAGCAGTGCCAACATACAAACTATAAACACTAAAGCATAAGTAGAAAAGAATCCCCAGACGGCTTCAATAACGCGATCTGGCAACGCTTTATTACCTAATTTAATACGATACACCGCTTTCGGATGCACGAGGCGCTTTAGCTCTCGTAAGCCTTGTAAAATAAGTAACAAAATACGAATTACTTTTATTCCACCACCAGTAGAACCCGCAC
>JBALXF010000610.1:0-1113 GCA_036961085.1 Psychromonas sp. | reverse complement strand
ACCATTTGAAGCCAACTGGCACTTCAGACATTTCACGACCTAATTGGCCTACTACACGGTCGATCATTGAGCTAGATACTAATGTTTTACCTACTTTTGCCGATTCTGACCATTCTGTACGATGAGTGAACAAGTAATTAATCGCAACGGCAAGGTAATGATTTGGATTTAACAAACCAGAACTTTTAGTCACAATACCATGACGGTCATAATCTGGGTCATTAGCAATTGCTACATCAAACTTATCTTTTAAATCAATTAATCCAGCCATTGCATAAGGAGATGAACAATCCATACGGATTTTTCCATCTTTGTCTAATGTCATAAACGAGAAAGTAGGATCTACACGATCATTAACAACTTCAATGTCTAAACCGTAAGTTTTAGCAATAACAGGCCAGTAAGCAACACCAGAACCACCTAATGTATCGACACCGATTTTAATACCTGATTTAGCGATTGCATCTAAATTAAGAACATTTTTTAAATCGTCAACATAAGGCTGGATATAATCATATTCTTCAACTAAATCAGATTCCATAGCTTCTGAGAAATCTTCTTGCTGAATGTCATCATAATTATCATCTAGTATTTCATTAGCACGATCTTGAATGATTTTAGTAACATCACTATCCGCAGGGCCGCCATTTGGCGGGTTATATTTAAAACCACCATCTTCTGGTGGATTATGTGATGGTGTAATAACGATACCATCAGCTAAATTATCTGGGTTTTCTTTATTGTATTGCAAAATAGCATGTGAAATAACAGGTGTTGGTGTATATCCACCGCCCGCTTGCACAATTACCTTAATTCCATTTGCTACTAACACTTGTACAGCAGAAGCAAAAGCAGGCTCAGATAATGCGTGAGTATCTTTACCTATAAACATCGGCCCAGTGTAACCTTGCTTAATTCGGTACTCAGCTAATGCTTGGCTAATCGCTAAAATATGTAATTCCGTAAAAGCGTTTTTTAGTGAACTACCACGATGCCCAGAAGTACCGAAAGCAACTTGTTCACTAGCAATACTCACATCAGGAAGGTTGATGTAATATGCAGAAACTAATTGTGGAATATTAACTAAATCACTAGCTTCAGCTAGTTGTCCAG
>JBALXF010000060.1:0-10559 GCA_036961085.1 Psychromonas sp. | reverse complement strand
TGAAATGGGCCCTTTTATTAACGTAGCGCCACGTGTTGGCGAGTGTGCCAAAGATTTCACTGCACTCGGGCTTGATGGGAAACCAATCAAACTTTCTGACTTTAAAGGGAAGCGAATTATCCTCGAAACTGGCAGTGTCACCTGTCCAATGTTCGGTGATAATATCGAGGGGATGAACCGAGTAGTGAAAAAATTTACAGATGACAATACTGTCTTTCTTATGCTCTATGTGCGCGAAGCACATCCCGGCGGTAAATTACCTGCACACCAATCTCAAGTCGATAAAATCAGTGCTGCAAAGAGTACTGCTGAATTGAGTCATCCCAATCGTATATTTTTGGTTGATGATATTGCAGGAGCATTCATAAACAGTGGGGAGAATTTCCAAATTCATTATGGGTTATCAATGAAGAAGGCAGGGTTAGCTTTCGTAGTGACTGGAATGACTGGAAGATGCTTGAGGGTATTTTGGAAGCAGACGACATAGATTCCTATGTTGCAGATCTTGGCGAACACCACGATAACCCCAAGAATCCGATCAAGCTATTTATGTGGGTACAACGTAAAGGTGGTTGGGGCGCAATATGGGATTTAATGCCACAAACTTTGTCGATGATTAAATCCCATCGGGAAGTGAATAAATTTTACGCTGATAAAAAATTTGTTAGTGGCAATAATGATAACTGTCAGGACTGTTGGGGTAACTCCCCAAAACAATAATAGGAACAAATAATGGATAGTAGAATAGTAGAATAGTAGGATAGTAGGATAGTAGGATAGTAGGATAGTAGTATAGTAGTAGGATAATGATGTTTGATCATTATCCTCATTGCAACACCTGCTTCTTAACGAAGAGGCAAGTGTTTTTTTACGGACGGAAATCATCAATTGATGAAACAAGTGTCCAGTTAACGCCTTCCATGTCAGGTAGCATTTGACCTATATCGTCACCCACTTCTTCGGCAATATGTTTGTTTAATTTTTCGTTCATCATAGTGATTATTTCATCATATGTTTCACGATCAGTTGCTAGGTTTTTTATTTCCTTCGGATCGCTTTTCAAGTCATATAATTCAACATCGTTTTGAGTGAATAGTTGCACATTACTAGTTGGAATGTAATGCTCTAGTGGAGAGTAATAACGGGTAAATTTATAACGGCCATCACAGATACTACGAATTTCCCCGCGTTTTTTTAAATTAGGTTTAAACCCTTGCTTGCCAAGCTCCGTCGGCGCTCCACCACCCCCGATGAAGTTGCCAATATCATTAATAAAATCACGATCGATAAAACCAAACATATTAAAGTTATACAACGCCCCTTCACGAAGGGCATTGAATTCAGCTGTTTCTGGGCTGCTCAATACTATCGAAATATCTTTACCCGGTAGGTTAGAAATGGAGGTTGGATCGCCACCAGCCATACCAATCAAGGTAGTCGCAATATCAACATGAGAAGTTACTGCTTTACAACGTTTGTTACCTTCATGAGCGGGATGGATGATCGTTAACGGGACATTGTTTTGTTCCGAATAGGCTGTCGCCCCCTTTCCTACTAATCCATGCACACCTGCTAATTCGCCATGATCAGATGTAAAAATAATAATCGTACTATCATCAATTCCTAACGCTTCAAGCTCATCAAGTAAATCAACAATATTACGGTCTACGTCCTGCATGCAATTGAAATAGTAGTTATTGAGCCTTTCCCAGCGATCATCTTCATTGGCAATAGGCCCAAGCATAGCAGCGTTAGAATCTCTGAAATCTAGGTGAGCCGATGGGCGTCCAGCTTCGTCGAAGGCTTGCTTACGTGAGTCAGGCAAACTCCCATTCCACTGTTGCTTATACAAGCCGTAGTCAGGATCTTTGTTAAGGTGAAACCAAGGTGTTTCAAAGCGAGTAATTTTACCATTTGCTTAAAAATGAAGATTGCTTTAAATACAAATTGAAGATCTAGCTGGTCAGGAAGTATTTTTAGATAATGATGATCGGATGATGTAAATAAGTAAACTATGAGTAGTAAACGATGAGTCGATATAGCTGCAGTACCACTTGATAAGATAAAAGATTGCCACCTGCCAATAACAGAGCAGGCGGCAATTTACTATTGACTTATTTGTCGGTGAATTTTTTAATTTCACCTGATTTTAAGCGTCCTAGGTATGACTTCAACTCAGCTTTAACTACAGGCATTAATACGTAAAGCCCGATAATATTAACCACTGCCATTGCAAAAATGGCGGCATCAGAGAAGTCGATTACAGGACCGAGATTGGCGGCTGCACCAATAACTACAAAGACACAGAACAGTAGTTTAAATATTAACTCAGTTGTTTTTCCTTCACCAAACAGATAAGTCCAAGCTTTAAGACCATAATAAGACCAACTAATCATGGTTGAAAAAGCAAACAATACAACCGCAACAGCAAGCACATAAGGGAACCAACTGATAGTTGAGCCAAATGCAGCTGAAGTTAATGCAACACCTGATGAACCGTCTGCTGTTATGATACGTCCACTCTCACCAACTAGGTATAAACCCGTTGTCGGATCTGATGTTAATTGCCCAGTGATAATAATGACAAGCGCTGTCATGGTACAAATAACGACAGTATCAATAAATGGTTCAAGTAAAGATACAAACCCTTCAGTGATAGGTTCTTTAGTACGCACTGCCGAATGGGCAATCGCGGCGGAACCGACCCCTGCCTCATTGGAGAATGCAGCACGTTTAAAGCCTTGTATTAAGGCGCCAACAAAACCACCAGCAACCCCGAGCCCCGTAAATGCACCAACGAAGATTTGTTCAAAGGCCCATCCAACTTTATCAAAATTCATTACAATAATAATCAAAGCCGCAACAACGTAGAGAACGCCCATGAAGGGTACTATTTTCTCAGTTACATTAGCGATAGATTTAATCCCGCCGACAATCACAGAGAAGACAACCAAAGCAAAAACAACACCAGTGATCCAACCTGGGAAATCACCCACAATACTGCTTATTTGTGCGTGTGCCTGATTAGCCTGAAACATGTTGCCGCCACCAAATGCACCCAGAATACAAAAGATTGCAAATAGCACTGCCAGTGGTTTTCCTCCGGCAACGCCTCTCTCTTTAAAACCTTTTGAGATGTAGTACATCGGCCCACCAGATACACTACCATCAGGGTATTCGTTACGGTATTTCACCCCTAATGTACACTCGGTGAATTTGGATGCCATGCCCATCAAGCCTGCAAGAATCATCCAGAATGTCGCCCCCGGACCACCTATACTGACCGCGACAGCAACACCTGCAATATTACCTAAGCCTACCGTGCCGGATAATGCAGTAGCTAACGCCTGGATATGAGATACCTCACCAGCATCATTTGGATCAGAATAATCGCCTTTAACCAGATCAATAGAATGTCTGATAGCTCGGAATTGGATAAAGCCGAAATAAACGGTAAAAATCGTCGCACCGACAACCAACCACAACACAATCCAAGGAAAGCTAGTGCCAGGAAGTGGAGCAAAAATAAGGCTAACGAACCAGCCGGTTGATGACGCGAAAATAGCATTAACTTTTTCATCAATACTGCCTTCAGCAAAGGCTAGCGAACTTTGTAACAAACTGAAAAACATTATAAATATCGATAATAGTATTTTTTTGTTTTGCATAATAAAGCCTTAGTTTACGACTGTGACAGGAACATCTGCACCCATTACCAGTTTTGCAGTAACGCTACCAAATAATTTTGCGGCAAAGCCACTTTCTTTGGAGCGGGCGACAATAATTTGTTCAGCTTTTTCTTTTACGGCAACGGAATTTAATAGTTCAGCAACGTCACCATGCAAAACACGTCCATTTGCAAGATATCCCTCTTTTTTCAACGCTTCTAAAGCGGGGGTTATAACGCGATCCATAGCCGTTTTTATCTCCAGCTCTCTACGCTTGTGCCGCAGGGCATTTTCTTCGGGTGTCTGAAAACTGTATGGGGACCATTCAATGACATACACCAATTCAATTGTGCAATCACCAATGAGTTTTGATAGTCGTTTAGCATGAGTAAGAGCCCTGTCACCTGGCTCTACACCATCTAAACCAACAATAAGTTTTTCCTTCATAAAGAATTCCTTTTAAACGAGTCTTTCATATGTGCTACAACAACAAGCGAGTCATAAAAGTGTCAACAGTGCAGGCATCTTTTTCATATTTAATCTGCATTAGAAAATTAAGTGACATTTTTCATGAAATAAAAATAGACATTAGTTCATATTTTCATTTTCACCTCTTTTCAAGGCAAGGAATGGGACGATTAGAGGTCATTTGTTAACCACCAACAGCTCAATAATCACACATAACTTCAAAGGTATTTATGCAGTTCATATAAGGTAAGTATTAAGAGATAATATTAAATAAATGTCTTAATTCAGATAGTTAAAATCATAAGAAGTCACAAGGAAACACTCTATTTATGCATAAAACAAGGCTACAACAGAGTTAATGGGTAACAGCTTCTCTAAGTAAATCTTAACAGAATATGGATACCACTATGCTAGGACTTTGTAGCAAAAATATGTAAGAAAGTTGCTTTGACTTAGCTTCGAAAGAGAAAATGTAGACGTACGAGTATCACGAATAAATTTACAGAACAATTATAACCCACCGTAAACATTAAGATTATCAATCCATAAGTTAGCTGAGCAAACAGTAAATCCGTCATTAAAGTTCACAATCCCTTCAATAACTCTCTATTAATCGAATATGAAAATAATCAGGTTAAATCGCTTAAATATCATTTATTTGTGATATCGCTCACGTCAACTAAATGTTGGCATAAAACCTGCTATCATGGCGCGCTTATATTTTAACCTAATATTGAAGGGAATTAATGCGACAATCTAACGATAAATACAGTATCGAAAATACGGACTATGAAATTGGTCGGGACAACGTTCAAAAATGGGGATTTGATGTTCATAATCAAGTTTTCGGGATCAGCGCAGGCTTAATTATTCTGTTTGTGGTGGCTTTATTAGCGGTTGACCCTGGCACTGCAAAAGCAACCCTTGATGGCGTAAAATGGAAAATAATCGAACACTTTGATGTTCTTTTTATGTGGGCTGCAAATTTATTTCTGATTTTCTGTCTTGTATTAATTGTATCACCTTATAGAAAAATTCGTATCGGTGGTGCCGATACCACACCTGATTATTCACTATTATCATGGATGGCAATGTTGTTTTCTGCAGGAATCGGCATAGGGTTGATGTTTTGGGGTATAGCAGAGCCAGCTGCTTACTATTCGGCTTGGTTTGAAACCCCACTAGGCGTAGAGCCCTACACAGATGAAGCCGCAAGAATGGCACTTGGTGCAACCATGTTCCATTGGGGTTTTCATGGTTGGGCCATCTACGCAGTCGTCGCTCTATCTATGGCGTTCTTTGCATTCAATAAGGGATTACCGCTTTCGATGCGTTCAGCGTTCTATCCTATTTTAGGTGATAGAACATGGGGTTGGTTTGGCCACTGTATTGATATACTTGCTGTTCTTGCAACTATGTTTGGACTAGCAACTTCACTGGGGTTAGGGGCACAACAAGCGGCCAGTGGACTCAGTCATGTATTTGGTATAGATAACGGAATCTCTACACAATTATTATTTGTCGTATTTGTCACCATTTTAGCAATAATCTCGGTTATGCGAGGCATGAACGGCGGCGTAAAGCTGCTTAGTAATATCAACATGATAGCGGCATTTGCATTGTTGGTGTTTGTTCTTATTGCGACCTTTTCTATTGTCTTAAAATACCTACCTGTGACTATCATGGGCTACATAGAAAACATCATCCCTTTAAGTAATCCACACGGTCGCGAAGATGATGCTTGGATGCACGGTTGGACCATCTTTTATTGGGCTTGGTGGATATCTTGGTCGCCATGTGTCGGTATGTTCATCGCACGTATCTCTAAAGGGCGAACAATAAAAGAGTTCTTGTTGGGTGTTCTGTTTATTCCAACCATTATTACGCTATTCTGGATGGCGGTATTTGGCGGTAACGCGATTGATCAATTGACTAATAAAGTGGGTGAGCTAGGCCAAAATGGGCTAACGGACATTTCATTGTCTCTATTTCATGCTCTCGATGTTATGCCAATGAGTTTAATCACCTCTATCTTATCAATCCTGTTGATCGTTATATTCTTTATCACTTCATCTGATTCAGCAACCTTAGTTATCGACAGCATTACCTCTGGCGGAAAAGTAGATGCACCTATCCCACAACGTGTATTCTGGGCAACTACCCAAGGCGTTGTTGCTGCTGCATTATTATGGATTGGTGGTACAGAGGCTATTCAGGCGCTGCAGGCAGGAACAGTTTCAACTGCCCTTCCATTTACGATCATACTGCTAACCATGTGTGTGAGTTTATTAATGGGGTTGAAAACTGAATTACAACTCCATAAACACAGTTATGAGCAACCTGCGATGGTCAAAAATAGTTAGCTGTAGCTAGTTATAGTTTGCTAATAGATAAGTAATAAATAGGTAATAGATAAGTAATAAATAGGTAATAGATTGCCATATTTATTACGCATTGATTCACAACATGCTCACTTTAATACATTAAGGGAGCATGTTGATTTATTTGCTTTTGCAGGCTTATTGCTTCGATGTTATGTAAGCCAATATTTCAACAACTTGGCTTGGTGTTGTAGCCCAAGATTGAGCAGATCCATCGACTTCTTTCAATGCATGAATCAGATCTTCATCGTGCAGTGTAATATAGGGTTTGTCTAAAGCAGCACAGAAACCGGCATCAAAAGCGGCATTCCATTGTTTATATTTATTCCCGAAACGTATTACTGCAAGATCGCAATTTTTTATCGCAGTTTGAGTTCTAATAGCGTTTATTTTTGCTGATTTATGATCTCTCCAAAATGAAGCACTTTCTTCGCCCAAACAGTCACCTGCTGAGTCACTTAATTCATGATTTGTGATCGCTGAAGTAAATTCGATAGCGAGGCTTTTTTGTTTGCAACCATCTATAATTTGATCTCGCCAATCACTATGAATTTCCCCTGACAAATAAACAACATACTGCATAAATTACACCTTTTGAGTTATACGAACCTATATGGAAAACCAACTGTTTATGTTCTTTTGAATGACTTATCGTACAACCGAGTCACTTATTAATAGATTCATTTCCTATTATATTAAGTGGAACCCAGCCATCTGTTATGAGTCCTGTTTTATTTTCTTGTTAGGTGTAATTACACAAAAACTAAAGTTAACGCAATGATTAACATAGTGACCCCAACCATAAACTCTAAAAATTTCCAAGACTTAGGATTCTGAAACATAGGAGCTAAGAACCTAGCACCATAACCTAAACTAAAAAAGAAAGTAAAAGAAGCAGATACCGCACCTAGCGTAAATTGAAGCTGCTCACCTTCATATTGAGTTGATATACTACCTAAAAGGACCATAGTATCTAAGTAAACATGAGGGTTTAACCACGTAAAAGCTAAACACATAAGTATAACTTTTAAAGTTGAATCCAATACTTCAGCTTCTGGATTTATTGCGTGATTTTGGCTAAATGCAGATTTAAAACTTAAAATTGAATATACAAGAAGAAATGTAGAACCGCCATAACGAGCATATATCTCGATAGAAGGATATTCATTAACTATAACTCCGAATCCAGCAACACCAAGTGAAATTAAAATAGCATCCGAAAGTGCACATATTGTACAGATTAATAAAACATGTTGTTTTTTAATTCCTTGCTTTTAAACAAAAGCATTCTGAGAACCTATGGCAAGAATAAGAGAAAAACTAAGAGAAAAACCGGCTAAAAATGTTGTCATGAAAGAAATTCCATATCCTAAAATATCAGTAGTAGCTCAAACTATTTACTACACTTAACACAGCAAAAAACGGCATAAAATAGTAACTAAAATTGTGAGGCACAAACAATAGCCAGCTGTTTTATGTCCGATTTAATCGCCTTATTATATTTTACTATTTAACACGCTCAAAGAATTGAAGGTTCTCCTGATTACCTTTAAAACGTATATACCCTTTATCTTTAAGAGAATGCAATATCTTGAGCCTTTTCGCCTCTGACTCTATATCACAAGATAGAAATCGTTCATTCTTAGGGAATCTTTTCATTTCATTTTTTTCGCTAGTACTCAATATTGCCATTATAAATATCTCGAGTTTAAAACTGTAAAACAGCAAGTAAAATATAACAAGGTTGTAGAATTTCTCAATTTTCAAGAAAATACACCATTTTTAAAATTTAATGATCAAATAAAACAACAAGTTAAAAGTCGTAATTTTTATAAATTAATAAAAACGAGTTGTTCTACAGCCTCAACGCCACGATAACCGGCATTCTCAGTATGTTGTAGCGGAGCGTAAGCATGCTTTAAAACGTCCGGATAATTGCCTAAAGCATTACTTACTGTCAAAGAACTGAAGTAACTGATCGTAGACGGCTGCTGGGACTTCTTCTGGTAGAAAGTGTCCACAATCCAGTGCTGTACCTACTATTTTTTCAGCATGCTCGTGCCATACATCGAGGACATCGTAGGTACGATTTACGAATCCATTTGCACCCCACAAGACTAGCAGAGGGCACTTGACCTTATTGCTAATATCCTCTTCGTCGTGTTTTAGGTCAATGCTCGCAGCCGCTCGATAATCTTCACAGGATGCGTGAATTGTTTCAGGCTGACTGAAACAACGAATGTATTCAGCCACTGCTGCATCCGCAAACACCGTACCTGACTCACTCCACCGCTTTAGTTTCTCAGTGAGATAGTACACGGGATCAGCGCTGATCATCCGTTCTGGTAATCCATCTGGCTGGATAAGGAAAAACCAATGATAATAGCCTGTGGCTAAATGTTGGTCAGTATTCTTAAACACGTAGTGAGTAGGTGCAATATCCATCACACACGCTTTCTTGATTTTCTCTGGATAGTCAAGGGCCATCCGATGCGTCACTCTGGCACCGCGGTCATGACCGGCCACAAAAAATTCACTATACCCGAGAGATTCCATAACTTCGATCATATCCTGAGCCATTGCTCGCTTCGAATAAGGGTAATGATCTGGCGTACTCGGTGGCTTTGAACTATCCCCATAACCTCGCAGGTCGGGGCATATCACGTGGAAGCTATGGGCAAGGAGCGGAGCAACCTCGTGCCAAATGACGTGGGTTTGCGGATAGCCATGCAATAATAGTAATGGGCTGCCTGAACCACCATGCACTAGGTTAATTTCAGCACCGCTGGTTTTTATTTTAACTTTTTTAAAGTCATCTCCAAACATCATTCAACCTCCCCTTTTGGCTTCTGACGTGCGCTTATGTGGACAAATATTGTTGTCTATAATTGTGGCGCGAAGCGGAACCGAGCCAACTGTTACGAATCCGACTTTAAGGCATTGTTAGCAATACATTGCACTACAACATTGCGCGATTACAATAAGTCGCTTTTTCAAAATCACTAATATTCATTGCTACATTTGGAATATCAGGAAACATAGCAACTAGTTTAGTAACGACTTGTTGCGATAGGTTTGCTTTTTGCTCCGTTGTTCGCCCTTGCATTATATGAGCAAAAACATGTATAAAATCTACACGTTTATTACCTACAGAATATTTTCCAAATGGGTTTATTCTTACTTTTATATCGCCTTCGTCGAACAACCCTGTAGCATTTGCTACTAGGTGAATTTGTTCGATAATAAATTCTTCATCATAGGATTTGAGGACGCTTTCAGAACAGTCCATTAAAAAGTGTGGCATAAATTCTCCTAACTACGGTTTGTATTACCAACGCCCACTTAAGCGGACAGAAATAGTTGGCTAAAATTGCGAAGCGGAACAGAGCCAACTGTTTATGTTCCGTTTAAAGTTGTTATGTGGTGATCAGTTTATAGCTATCTTTACTCATTTTTGCTTTGACTACTTTTATAGATAAGCCTTTAGATAAGTTAATTTTTTCAACTCTACTAACTAAATCTGAAAAATCTTTGTCATTTATTTTTACGCCGGTAATAACTCTTGAAATAAGGGAGTGATCAAACTTGTGAATCCCTGGCCCGGAGTGAGTTGAAATAACTCTAACTTCCTTTTCATATTTCCAGCTTGGAGACTTCGTTAAAATTGTACTCTCCACCGCAGAAAAACCATCTTGTCCATTCCTTGCACTAATTTTAGGCATAGCTTCTTGGTAAACTATTGGATACCCAATTAATTTTTTCTCTACATCATATAGCTCAGTATATTGATCTTGAAATGTATCGAATTCAACAACGATTCCTTTATGGTGTTCTGAATAATGTGACCACATTAAAATACTATCAGGAACCATGGATAAACAACAAATACCTATAGGCTCCATAAGCCCTTTGTGAAACTCTCCATTGCGGATTAATTTTTCGATATTTTTTAACAACTGAGGCCTCATTGATACTCTCTCAGAAGGGCTTAAATTCAGCTTATCTCCTACCGCTCTGATTAAGTCTTTTCTCGTTTTATAAT
>JBALXF010000609.1:0-1116 GCA_036961085.1 Psychromonas sp. | reverse complement strand
AGGTAGTTTTTAAGTGCTTCAGGTAAGTAACCTTCATCACGATATTGCATTACAGATACAGCGCCATGACGTTTTGAAAGCTTAGCGCCATCATCACCCAGAATCATTGCTACGTGAGCATATTCAGGTAAAGGTGCATTTAATGCTTTTAGAATATTGATTTGACGCGGTGTATTATTGATATGATCTTCACCACGAACAACATGTGTAATACCCATATCCCAATCATCAACAACAACACAGAAGTTATAAGTTGGTGTGCCATCTGTACGTTGAATGATTAAATCATCAAGCTCAGTATTGGCAACTTCAATAGTATCACGGACGTGATCAGCAAACTTAACAGTGCCTTCAGTTGGGTTTTTAAAACGAACAACAAAAGGTGCATCAGTTTCTTGAGGTGCTAAGTTACGACATTTACCATCATAACGCGCAGCTTCACCGGCTTTTTCTTGTGCTTCACGTAATTCATTTACACGTTCTTTAGAGCAATAACATTTGTAAGCTTTACCTTCAGCTAATAACTGTTCAACAAACTCTTTATAACGATCAAAACGTTTAGTTTGGTAATAAGGACCTTCATCCCAAGTCAAACCCATCCATGTCATGCCTTCTAGAATTGCATCAACCGCTTCTTGTGTAGAACGTTCGATATCAGTGTCTTCGATACGTAAAACAAACTCTCCGCCTTGATTTTTAGCATGTAACCAAGAGTAAAGCGCAGTACGAGCGCCACCAACGTGTAAAAAACCGGTAGGGCTAGGAGCGAAACGCGTTTTAACTGTCATAGAGTTATCCTTTATATAAATAAGCGTCTTAAAATAATGTGCGTATTTTAACGAATACCATTGTAATTACATTAATTATTTATGATTAATCGATAACTAAATCCAAATAAAGTGTTAATTAGCTATAAAACAGACAAGCTTTGTTTAGGGTTTGAGCGGTTGAACCATAAATGCATTTTTTATTATAAAAAGTCTTGACTGACAAAGGGCTATCCCTATAATACGCCCCACAAACAAACGAAGTAGGCATAAGCCGAAATCGGGTTGTTTGAAATTTAAAGATGGGCGATTAGCTCAGTTGGGAGAGCACCGCCCTTACAAGGCGGGG
>JBALXF010000608.1:0-1212 GCA_036961085.1 Psychromonas sp. | reverse complement strand
CGATAAATAGCAGTCACATTTGTGACATAAACAATACAATTCTTTGAATTTTAAATAAAAAAAAGGCGCTAAAAGCACCTTTATTATTACCTAATAAATATTTACTAAAAATTAATATTTATTCCCACTCGATTGTTGCAGGTGGTTTACCTGAAACATCGTAAACGACACGTGAGATACCATCAATTTCATTAATGATACGGTTTGATACATGACCGATTAAATCGTATGGTAAATGTGACCAACGAGCTGTCATAAAGTCGATAGTTTCAACACAACGCAGTGAAACAACCCAATCATACTTACGGCAATCACCCATAACACCTACAGAGCGTACAGGTAAGAATACTACAAAGGCTTGACTTACTTTGTGGTAAAGATCCGCTTTGTGTAACTCTTCAATGAAGATTGCATCGGCACGACGTAAAAGATCACAGTATTCTTTCTTAACTTCACCTAATACACGCACACCTAGACCTGGTCCTGGGAACGGGTGACGGTATAACATGTTGTAAGGTAAACCTAGCTCTAAACCAATCTTACGCACTTCATCTTTAAATAATTCACGAAGTGGCTCAACTAAGCCCATTTCCATATCATCTGGTAAACCACCAACATTATGGTGAGATTTGATAACATGTGCTTTACCCGTTTTAGAACCTGCAGATTCAATAACATCAGGGTAAATAGTACCTTGCGCTAACCATTTTGCATTGTTTAGTTTTTTCGATTCTTCATCAAAAATTTCAACGAATACACGCCCAATGATTTTACGTTTTGCTTCTGGATCGCTTTCGCCAGCCATTTGCTCAAGGAATCTATGTTCAGCATTAACATGAACAATGTTTAATCCGAAGTGATCACCAAACATATCCATCACTTGTTGGCCTTCGTTTAAACGTAGTAAACCGTTATCAACAAAAACACAAGTCAGCTTATCGCCAATTGCACGTTGTAATAACATAGCAACTACTGACGAATCAACACCACCAGAAAGACCTAGAATGACTTCATCATCACCGATTTGCTCTTTCATACGTGCAACTGCATCTTCAATAATTGAAGATGAAGTCCACAACGTTTCACAGCCACAAATATCAACAACGAAGTTACGTAACATACGTTCGCCTTGGCGTGTATGTGTCACTTCAGGATGGAATTGAACACCGTAAAAATGTTTTTCTTCATTCGCAATAGCAGCAAACTGACAAG
>JBALXF010000607.1:0-1244 GCA_036961085.1 Psychromonas sp. | reverse complement strand
CTACTGTAATAGGGCCACCAACCATTCCGTTAGCGAAATTAGAATGAGTATTAGTAATCCTTCACCGATAGCGATACCGAGTAGGATCTGTTTGCGTGACATGCCAGAAAGACGAGCAAGGTAGACAATAACATCTGTAAACACCAATGGGAAAAATGCCCAGCCGGTTACCGTTGCAGTGCCAGAAGAGTTAATCCATTTTTGTGCGCGTTTTAATGTTTTGCCAGACATATCATCTATTTTTTTCTGCATATCTAGGTAATCGACAGCGAGACAAACTAGGTATGCTGAAGCACAAGTTGCGCCTAAAGTTACGCTAAACATAATCAACGGATCAATTGAGCTTGCCATCATAATAATGGCGGGCATGGTGGGTAGAAATAGTAGTCCTCTTAAGGAAATCAGCAGCGCGTAGCTAGATAATATATACCAGTAATACTCTTCTATCAGTGCTTGCAATTCACTCGCGCCATAGTTATCGCTAAGCCATCTCATTCCCCAAATCGCCGTGACAACAATGGATGCCCAGATAATAATTTTTAAGCTACGGGCGTTCATTTATGATGCCTTTTCGGAGGCGGGCAGTTTTTAATAAACAGTGGATCATTGCATTGTTTTGCTCCCTTGCAGCGAATTCCTTGAACAGTCCAAGTCACATCCATGGTTCGGTGTTTTCCAAAGATAGTAAAAAAGCAGGGAGCAGGGTATTCGTGTACCACAAACATATGGGCGAAGAAGGTATCTTTATTGCGAGTGCTGGGTAGTGTTGTTCTTAACTGATCGAAAAATAATTTGTCATCCTTTAAAGCATCAGATTCTTCGAGCCATTGATGTGCCAACTCAGTTTTAGTTTGCACCTTGTATTCTACGAATTTATTTTTAGGTAATAACGCCAACCCTTTATGCAAAGTTGAGTTAAATATTGATGGTGTAAACAGCACACAAAGTATCGTCAAAGTAAGCGAAATAAGCAAAGCAATAAAAATCCTTAATAGAGTTTTAAAGATTTTATTATTTTTTATCTGGAGGAGTAAATTTGGCATTCGCATTATTGCTCTCACGGATCAATTGATCAAAGTTTGAGTATAACTGCTTATGTACATTCGTAATGAAAATAAATGATAATCTATTGATTAAAATGAAAACTTCTACGTCATTTATAATGATCATTGAAAAATTATCTGTGTTTATGTTTGACTGAAAGAGGTCAATAAAAGTTAAATGGAACAGGTGAATAATCGTAT
>JBALXF010000606.1:0-1313 GCA_036961085.1 Psychromonas sp. | reverse complement strand
ATCCGTAAGAAATACTCAATAGTAAAAATAACCACGGTAATTACTTCGATATAGTCTAAGTATTTTGTGTACTTTGGAGATAGACTTGGCAGTGTATCTAATGAGAAGGTGATTAAAGATACGACGATTAGAAATTGAATCACTAAGGTAAATATTTTGCCGGGTAAATAGTTCGTGCTATTCACCATTTTATAAATCATCTTCTTATTTAACAAGTATCACCTCTTTGTCTAGGGGAAAAGGGGACATTAACCCTATATTGTCTAAAGCTAAATTGCTTATATTGTTACATGTTTATGCATTTAACTCAGGTAATAATGCATAGAATTAAAGTCATTAAAAAAGTCACCACACACACTTCATAAAACTAAGAAATGTTGTTATAGTTTTTTTCCGTGTAGCGCGCAGCGCCTCTGTGGTAGTTATTTAAGATTTTGATACAAGAGCACTTGGTCATCTACATAAGCATGTATTGTTATTTTATAAGGTCATTATAATAGAATCGTGGTTTCTTTTATTGATAAATGCAGTTTGATTGACCGTTATATTGAAGCAAATATTCCACTCACTTCCTATTAATGCAATTTTATCTTTTAAATTGCGTCGCAATGCCACTAGATTCATGCATATTCTGAATACATTACTAGACTATGTGGATGTTAAGGAGAACTCAT
Source organism: Psychromonas sp. (assembly GCA_036961085.1). GTDB lineage: Bacteria > Pseudomonadota > Gammaproteobacteria > Enterobacterales > Psychromonadaceae > Psychromonas. Next base: position 639 of record JBALXF010000606.1, on the reverse strand, counting down.
GAAACAGATCACCCGCGTTAATCATCTAGGTATCCGTGTTAATAATTTAGCCCAGTCACGCACTTTTTATGAGCAACTTGGTTTTATCTTTATTGTTGGACCTACTGGTCCAGAGCCAGTGGCAATCATGGAACACCCATCGGGTGTGAACATTAATTTTATTTTAAATGCGACACAAGCAACGGATAAAAATATATTAATGGATATCCCTATAAAATATGCGGGTTATACTCATGTAGCATTAGAAGTAAATGATCTTGATGCAATCGTCTCGCAACTTAATCTATGTAATATAAACATAACAGAGGGACCTGTAGAATTTCCAACAGGCAGTTCTGTCTTTATTCGGGATCCGGATAAAAATGTGATTGAGTTTCATCAACCTAAATAGCAATAACTTAGTTGGGTTATATACCCATGATACTTCGAAATGCAAAGCCAGCAAGGTAAATTGTGCCTGACAAAGCATTTTGAAGTAACACGGGTATAGGTATAATTAATTCAACTGACACCTGCTAGCCATGCAAGGAAATGTTATGAAGTTTCAAGGAAAAATTTCAAATTGGCAAGATGGTAAAGGCTTCGGTTTTGTTGAACCAACGGGCGGAGGTCAAAGAGCATTTGTGCATATAAAAGCGT
>JBALXF010000605.1:0-1343 GCA_036961085.1 Psychromonas sp. | reverse complement strand
ATATCAGCTAACTGATGTGGATTGTTTATTTGAGCAGGATCTCGATTACCTGTTACACCTTCAACAACGGATAATACTTGAAAACCTTGTGTTATTTTTTGTGTCACAAATTGCTGTAGTTGTGAAACCTTGTTTCCCTCGCCCAGTTGCCCGCCAACTTTTACTAAAACCTCGGTAAAAACGTCTTTTACTGGCATAACTGAATCTTCAAATGGGCTTTCAAACTCAAAACTTGGTAGCGCGGTTTCTTTTACTGCGATCTCATTAAAACATTGTAAAAATTGTTCACGGCTAGTCATTACTTTTTCCCTCTGTTTTTTGCATACCAAGATTCAAAACTTTGCTCTGGGACTACGGGCAATTCACGTGATCGCGCCCAACCTCCAGCCATCATTTTTTGCATTGGTTTGGGGAGAATACGCATGCCAATTTTAGTGATTATCATGGCGCTATTTAATCGTGTACTGTTTTTCATAATTGCAGCTGTTGCAGGCATATACCAAGGTTTAGCGTAGGGTAAATCACCACGAGCAGCTATTTGCTCTCTGTGGTACATAATGGTTTTATGTAAGGGCACTTTAACCGGGCAAACATTGCTACAACTACCGCACATAGTGCAGGCCCAAGCATCACTGCCACTCGATTCATCATTGGCATTAATTGCTAAACCAATCGGGCCGGGTATAAAGTATTCGTAGCTATGACCACCGCTACGACGATAAACAGGACAAGTATTCATGCAAGAACCACAGCGAATACATTTATAAACCTCAGCATGTTTGGCATCTTTTAAACGTGTGCTACGACCATTATCCACTATCACTATATGCATCTCACAACCTTTTCTTGGCCCTCCAAAAATAGAGTTATAAGAGGTTGAAGGCTGACCGATTGCACTTCTTGCTAACATCCGCATCAACAGCGCTGCTGCATCGGCATTGGGAACAATTTTATCTACCCCCATCACCGCGATATGTAAATCAGTGAGGTGAGCGCCCATATCTGCATTGCCTTCATTGGTGCAGACTACAAAGGCGCCATCTTGTGCAATTGCCATATTAACGCCTGTCATGGCAGCATCTGCAGTTAAAAAGTCATCACGTAGACTCGCTCTTGCTGCATGGGTTAAATAAGTTGGGTCAGAAGCACCTTTTTCAGAACCTAATTTTTTATGGAATAGTTCGCCAACTTCCTCTTTTTTTAAATGGATAGCGGGCACCACAATATGTGATGGTCGCTCTCCATTAAGTTGTAAAATTCGTTCGCCTAAATCACTTTCAATACATTCGATTCCCAATGATTCTAAATGCGGTACCAGTTTACATTCTTCACTGAGCATAGAT
>JBALXF010000604.1:0-1356 GCA_036961085.1 Psychromonas sp. | reverse complement strand
TGACTGATTTTTGTAGTAGTGTGCCACCATCTTTTGCATAACCAGCTCGAAAAAATGGCATCCATTTTTCGTCAAAAGAGTGAGAGTAAGAAAAACTGGCGCCTTGTCCGTCATTAACACCCGCTGCAACACGTTCATCCGATTGCCAGTAGGTAAGATGAGTATTGTCTAAATAGAAGCGTTCTCTAGATGTCACCCAACCCAGTTCAATCGTTTTAATAAACTCATGGTCAGTGAAGGTATCGAATCCATTTAAAGGGTCAGTCGAATCTGCATTGCTATCGGTAAAACCGGTGATCAGATAAATTTCATCCGTAAGCATGGCATTGAAATAGGCACCTAGCGCGGCATCATCGGGTAAGGCTATCGTAGCGCCGCCGGTGGCGAATGCGAAATTGGAGAAACCAGTCCAAGGAGAGGCGAGCGCATACACATCAACCCAGTCGGTTGCATCTAAAAATCCGACGACTATTTCGATGTCGCCCTCATTCAAATTTTGTTTCCAGAAAAAGTTGGTGTATCGAGTGCCGATATCACTAAAAGTCGGATACATTAACCCCACATAGCCAATTTCATCTTTTACCCCATTGGCTGAAGGGTCTGTATATCCATGGCGATTCTCTACCTTAAAGATGAGAGAGCCGGTATTAGCGGATTCGCGACCAATTAGGTCCCATTGACCAAATAGTCGCAGCACACCACCGGAAAATGTATCCTGGTCATTTAGCGTATTAGTTGCGCCTACTGCTGCTGCACTGTAGTCCAGCGTAAAGCTCAAGCCACTATTTTCCTGTAGTTTTTGCTTCCACTCTGTATAACCCATTGGAGATTGGCTATCAATGATCGATTTATCAAGCCTCTTATCTTCCGCCATCTGTCCGGAAACAGAGTTTGGACTAGCAAATAAGGGAGCGGTTGATTTTGTCGCCTCCTGAGTCGGTTGTTCTTCCTGGGCATGAACCGATGGACTCATCAACAGCATTGCCGCACAAACGTAACCGATATCCTTTACATTCATTTTTTAACTCCTTTTTCAAACAAATTTATGACACTAAGTGATTCACTGGAAACGCCATATAAAAGATGCATTCCATTACTTAAACGCAATAGGGGAGGAAATCCTCCCTTAAGTTTAGGTTTAACTATTCACCGGTCAGCTTACTCATCCGTTTACCCCATCCATCCCGTATAAGGTTTGCGCATCGCCCCCGCGTGCATCAGCTCTGTCATTGTTATGAAGTCCCATACATTACGGCGGGTGGCCGCTTGAATCGCGTGCGCGTAAGGGGGAAACTCTGTACATTCAAGCAAGATAGCCCCAATGTCAGGGTGTTTCTTCACCGCGTCTGCCGCCAA
>JBALXF010000603.1:0-1368 GCA_036961085.1 Psychromonas sp. | reverse complement strand
GGTGGACTTTGTCAAAATCTGTGCTTTGAAATGGACGTAAGAAAAGCCTTTCTGTTGTAATCTTGATCATGTTTTTTTGATTCTTATTAGGTTTATTAATAAGTAATTTATTAATTTTGAATAATACTGCAATTGTCTGTGACGCCCAATAACCATTTTTAGCCGAACATATTTTCAGTATGTAATTGTTGTGGATTCATATCTCAGTTTTAAATTGCTTAGATCAACACCAACAATCTAGAACTATGCTTTATTTTTATCACATATAAAACTAATTGTGCCAATAGCTACCTTTTCAATAAAGAGTTGGGGTAAATTCAAATAATCAAAGCGTGCTTAGGACTGGCAAAAGTACTTTTAAATCAATGAATAATATTAGGGTATATATAATGGAAGATGACAAAAAACTTTCACGTAGAAATTTTTTGAAAACTACCAGTATTACTGAGATTGGAGCTAGTCTACCAGGTTGTTTAGACCGTGATAGCAATGCACAAAAAAAGCGGCATTAGCACCTTTAAAAGATACGGGTGGAGCCTATAACATATTGATGATTGTTACTGATCAAGAGCAGTATATTAAACCCGAACATCTGCCTGAAGGTTACAGCTTAGCGGGACATAAACGATTGGACAAATGCTACCAAGCATAAATGGCACAGACTTGAAACGGCAAGCCTCTATTGAACACCCTAGATCATAAAGTGAAAGGGCATCTTGAATATATCTAAATAATACCAACTAAATTATCTGTTTCTGTTATAAAGAAGTAAGAAGAATAACTACTTTAGAACATATTCAATATTTTAATTACAACCGTTAATTAACGATAAATATCATCCAGCTCGCCTTGTTGTATCTTTTTATTCACCTTGTTTAAACAGCTGTGTGTATGACTGATTACTTGTTGCATGTTTTCATAACAACGACGTTCATTCTTACCATAGGCAAAAAAGGTAAGTACCAATTGCTGTCCCATTCCGCCCGTATCAGGTGCATCACCTAACTCAAGGTAGCAAGTCTCATTTTGCGATAAACAAACAGCCCCAGCTCGAAAGTTAAGCTTAGTACTAGCAACAGACTGCAATATATTTTGCATTAGCCAGTCGATGCTTCTCTGCTGGCAGTTCTCTGGAATATCTCGGAAAAGGATCATCAATCGTGCACTGCATTTTTTAGCATAAGGGTATTGTTGATCGTCATTTTCTTCTACTGCATTAAAGGTACAATCATTGCTTTCTAGTAATGATGCTGGGCTGTTAATCCATTCAATCAGCGAATAAAAGGTTTCCACAAATTCCCATTTTTTAAAGGGTAATAAATCTTCTAGCGAACTGCGTATCAGCTTTGGACTTTTTTTGAAATCAAT
>JBALXF010000602.1:0-1386 GCA_036961085.1 Psychromonas sp. | reverse complement strand
ATTAAACCAAGTTGATTTCCACCTTAAGCAAGGTGAAATGGCCTTCTTAACGGGACACTCTGGTTCGGGGAAAAGTACATTATTAAAGTTAATAAGCCTGATGGAGCGTCCAACAACAGGGAGAATAATTTTAAATGGGAATGATCTTAGCCATATTAAAGGCAATGATATCCCTTACTTACGTCGTCATATTGGCATGATCTTCCAAGATCATCGCCTTTTAATGAATAGAACCGTACTCGATAATGTTGGCTTGCCATTATTAATTGAAGGTTATAGTCGTTATGAAATCAAGCGCCGTAGTTTATCTGCTTTGGAGAAAGTGGGGCTATCTGGAAAAGAAGACAGTTACCCAATTCATCTTTCTGGCGGAGAGCAGCAGCGAGTCGGTATCGCCCGAGCCATTATTAATCAACCACCTTTATTACTTGCAGATGAACCTACAGGGAACCTCGACCCTAAGTTATCATTAGAAATTTTAAGTTTATTTGAGTCCTTAAATGAATATGGTATGTCAGTTCTAATTGCAACTCATGATTTAGGCTTGATTGCAAAAATGCGCTACCGCACTTTAACCTTAAAAGACGGTGAGATGATTAACGATGGGTTAATGAGGCAGAGCAATGGATAAGCAAAAAAATAATAAGAAAGTATTATCAGGCTCTCCACGGATCAAAAAAGTTTCTCTTTTGGGGCGAGTTTCGGCTTCTTTTTATCAAAATGTTGCACAGTTTTTCGCTAGCTTTAGTGAATTATGGAAAACACCATTTTCAACGTTAATGACTATTTGTGTGCTTGGATTAGCTTTATCGCTACCGAGTGTATTTCATGTGTTATATAAAAATGCTGAAAATGCTAATACGCAGTGGGATAGTGCCTCTGAGATTAGTTTGTTTTTAAAAAAAGGCATTGCTGAACAACGGGTACAAGTTTTAATTAATAAACTCGGCCTATATGACGATATTGAGACTGTTACTCATATAACCAGTAGTCAGGCATTTCGAGAATTTGAAGAGATGTCAGGGTTCTCTAAAGCGCTTAGCCAGCTTGAGAGTAACCCATTGCCAGATGTTTTAGTCGTTGTTCCCTCGGAAAAAGCAATGGACAGTGCAGGTAGTAAATTGCTTGTCGCTAAGCTACAGCGCGAACAAGACATTGACCTGGTACGTGTGGATATTGATTGGATTGAAAAGCTACAAGCGATCTTAAGTTTAATTGTTGATACTGTAATAGGAATTGCGATTTTACTGTTAGTGGCTGTATTACTGATTGTTAGTAACACCATTCGACTAAATATTCTCAATCAACGACCCGAAATAGAAGTGTTAAAGTTAGTTGGCGCTGCCAATAGCTTTATCCAACGTCCTTTTTTATATGCAGGTGCCT
>JBALXF010000601.1:0-1388 GCA_036961085.1 Psychromonas sp. | reverse complement strand
GAGCCTATGTAGTGTGGTTGTTGCACATAAATAGGCGATAACGCAGTAGAAGTAGTCAACAAACGCCGCCCTTCGGGTTCATCTTAATGCGTTTTGTTCTTTGTTGAGTGAAATTCGCTTAGATGACTAGGCTACATCTCACTCGCGGCGATCAAAACGCGTTAAGATTGAACAAAATTCAACCGGCAAAGATTATCAGGCCCTAGTCTAACGCAATTTAATTTGAAAGGTAATGATTTTAGGTGAGTGAGTTAATCACTATTTTTATCGAATTCAATTTAATGGGAGCATAGATTAAATCGAATTTTAGATTCTATCTATGCTCTTGCATTGCAGCGTTATTGATTACTTATAACGCATTTCATTGTTAGGTGCGTATTTATTAACATCTAAATCTATGCTATTGCATTGTAGCGTTATTAATTACTTATAACGTATTTCATTGTTAGGTGCGTATTTATTAACATCTAGCGGACTATTACTCTGCAAAAACTCTTTTAAAACTTCTGCATCGACAAAGCCGGTATTAACATGACCTGGATGCCCAGCAACAATTGGGTATCCATCACCACCTGCAGCATTGAAGCTAGGGATAGTGAAGCGGTACGTTGTTGCTGGATTAAGTGGTTCACCCGCAATTTTCACTTCACTCACTTGGTCATTTTCAACCAACATAGAGATGCCGTAAAATTGTGCATATGCGCCAGAATCTACCGGTTTAGTCGCGACAACATTTAAATAATCTAGCACTTCTGAGCCAGTCATATCAGTATAAGTTACAATATTAGCAAAGGGTTGCACGGTTAATACATCTTTATAGGTAATATCACCTGCTGCGATTGAATCACGAACGCCACCTGAGTTCATTATTGCAAAATCAGCTTTTGCGCGTTGCATATGTGCAGCAGCAATCAGACGGCCAAGGTTAGTTTGCTTAAAACGTACCACATTGCGATCGCCTTCTAATTTATCATTAGATTCTGCGACTTTAATAGTGAGCTGCTCTTGGCCATTTTCTTGATATGGGGTTAAGAAATTAAGGACTTCTTGGTTTTGTGCAATTTCATCCTGAATGAATACACGTTGTTTTGTGCCGTCTTCCAAGGTTACTTTTTTCTTCAAATTGACAGGGATCAAGTCATAATTTTGCATTTCTAACTGACCATTTTGGAAAGTGAAATCAGCACGCCCGACATATTTTCCCCATTCATGTGCTTGCACAATCCAAGTACCATTTTGTTGGTCGGGTAAACACTTGTCACCAGGTTTAAAGTCAGTGTTATAAGTGTTAACTGATTCCATGCACACAGGCTCTTGTGAGTGTCCGCCAATAATCATGTCTAAATCTCCTTCATCCACATAACGAGCGAGTGACACATCACCGGGTG
>JBALXF010000600.1:0-1485 GCA_036961085.1 Psychromonas sp. | reverse complement strand
GAATGACAATTACCTCATGTTGCGCCTTGCACTGGTGTCCAAGCTAGCGCCTGACAAAGCATTTTGAAGCAACATGGGTATATGTAAATTTGGTTAATTAATTAGCATTAATGAAACTGTGACTTATCATCTATAGACAATTTAACGCTAAAAGTTAAAGCTAAAATAGACTGGGGAAATATGCATACACCGAAGACGTTTCAACAACATGATCCCGAGCTGCTAGAAGAGATTATTGTTAATTATCCATTTGCAACCTTAGTGACCCACTCTGATTCTGGATTAGAGGTTAACCACCTGCCTTTTATTCTAACCCATGCGAATGGGGAAAGTGTGCTGCAAGGGCATATAGCTAAAGCCAACCCTCTGTGGAAGAACTTAAGCGAAAATAGTGAAGTACTATTAGTATTTCATGGTCCTCATTGTTATATCTCACCTAATCACTACCCAACAAAACAAGAAACGGGTAAAGCAGTGCCTACTTGGAATTACATCGCAGTGCATGTAAAAGGCAACCTGTCTTTTATCCATGATCCAAAATGGAAGTTAAATATGATAAATAATTTAACTAACCAACATGAAGCGACACAGGAAAGCCCTTGGTCTATTTCGGATGCGCCTGAGATTTATATTGAAAAAATGTTACCAGCTATTGTTGGTCTGCAATTAGAGTTCTTATCTATTACTGGGCAATGGAAATTGAGTCAAAATCAACCGGAAAGAAACAAGCAGGGCGTTGTCACAGGGTTATCTAAAGCGAATGATAGTGACATGCAGAAAGTTGCAGAATTAGTGAAAAAATACGCCTTATAAACTCGTTTGAAATGAGCTCAATACAATTATCAGGGAGAGTGAAATGCAAGTATATGGAGATGTAAATTCTGGAAATTGCTTTAAAATTAAATTGTTATTGTCGTTATTAGAAATTAAGCATGATTGGATTGAAGTTGATATTTTACAGGGTGAGACGCACAGTAATGATTTCTTGCGTAAAAATCCCAACGGAAAAATACCGACTGTCGAACTAGATGATGGTCGTTATCTTTGTGAATCAAATGCTATTTTAGGGTACTTTGCTGAAAATACTGATTTTATGCCGACCGATCTTTATCAGAAAGCAAAGGTATATGAGTGGCTTTTTTTTGAACAATATAGTCATGAGCCCTTTATTGCTGTCGCGCGCTTTATTGAAAAGTACCTAGGTATCCCAAAACAAAGGCAAGATGAGTACCATTCACTACAACCTGGTGGTAACAAAGCATTAAACATAATGGAAAAGCAATTGAGTCAAACGGCCTATATAGCCGGAGATCAGATGACTATTGCCGACATATCGCTTTATGCTTATACGCACGTGGCTAATGAGGGCGGTTTCGATCTAAATAATTACCCAGCAATTCAAAGGTGGTGTGAAAAAATTCAATCAAATCCTAATTATATCAGTATGGGATAACTACCTATTCCACCACTTTTGTGATTTGAACA
>JBALXF010000005.1:0-21322 GCA_036961085.1 Psychromonas sp. | reverse complement strand
CTGTGGGCGTGTTACAAAAAATAGTACAGCTCGCAGACCATCGGTTTGGAAACTGGCATCACCAAGACTGCTACGAGACTCTCCTAGCTTTGTTGCCCCGACACCATCGACGAAGGCGACCTTCGTCAGACCACTAGAGTAAACCATATCTTGAATTAATAGATTCCTGACCTCGTCGACTTTTGGGTTTAGTTTCAGGTCATCTTCGACTGCTTCATCCATACGCCAGCCTTGCCGCCGTCCTGCCTGCACAACAAATACAGTTTGATCCTGGTAACGAAACGGCGCCACCCACACACGTACCCAGTTTGCTGCTGCACCGGCTTGTCCTTTTTTGCGTAACACAACGCCTGGAGTCCGGCCATAGAGCCGTTGTTTTCTATCAAAGTCCAGCGCGTTCAGCCTGAAGCCACGGCGAACAAGTGCGGAGATAACATCGGCGAGATCACCAATCAGTATAACGTTGAGCGGATCGCCTGATTTATTTTCATCTTCACTCATCGCACAACAGGGTAGCTGCTGCAACCGGGCGCGGAAGTTATCTGTTTCCCGAATATCAACAGTGACCTCTTTTATCAGTCGCTTCACATTAATAAGCGCCATTGTTGTTTCTGTTGTCTGGTCATCGGGTACTGGTGGAAACATGGTGAACGGAAATAGCTCCCCCTGGCCAAGAATATCGACACTGAGTAGTCGTGTCATATGGTGAGGGTTGGTGAAGATAATACCCGACTTTTTGGTGCCTGGTGGAACAGGATTTTGAAAGCTCAAGGCGTCAAAGTGGTCATCGAGCTTGGCATTATTTTCGCTGGCAAAATAAACGTGGAAAGGCCAAGCGACCTCCAACGCTGAAAACAGATCCGGGTCGGTCCCGTATCGCAGCAGCCAGAGTACCTGTTCGGTGTTATTTTCAACTTCAACCCATATGGGTTGCACACCTGTATTGTTGACGTTGTGACCAAACATCTGCTGGCTGTCATCGCTACTGAGTACTGCTGCACTCAACTTTACACCTCTTTGCTCTTGGATATCCGCGCGGGCACGTAACACGGAATCATTGAACTTTGTTGGGGGCTGCCAGGTAGCGCATCCAGCCAGAGTGAGGCAAAGCAGGCTCAATACAAGCATGATGAAAACAGGTAATTCTGAGCAAGATAGTTGTGGAATGTACGCTGGCATCGAGTTACTCTGGTTCATTGTTGTTCCTGCTCGGCTAATTGCTCTATAAAACCACCTTTTCGACCGTCCCAGAAAAGAAACTTGATATCGGTTAGGGCGGTAGGATGACTATCAAAGATCAGCACTCCACGAAAACCATCGGTGTAGTACGGATCCCTGGTCAGGTTGCCACGCGGGGTATCTTTGGGCGCTGCGCCGACACCTTTGACCATTCCTAAACTAACCAGGGTTTGTGAATAGATCATATCCTCTTGTAAAGCAATACGTGCTTCGTCTACGTCGGGGTCTATCTTGTGTGTTGTAAGGTAAGGCGAGTGAATCGTGAAACGGGTACCAATATCGCGGCTAACCTGACCGACCCATACCGGTTTGCCGTGATAGCTCATCGGACTTAACCAAAGACGTACATGATTTCGCTGGTGGACATTATCGCGTGCTTTTTGTAGCGCAAAATCCTGAGATCTGCCATACAGGTAGAGCGGACTAATCGGCGCATAACGATAACGCTCGCCAGCAAGGGCTGATGTCATCATATGGAGCACCGAACCCGTCCAGGTTTCTTCTGTTGGGCTCCAACCACGCCTAATAAATGCAGGAAATGCATCGTCAAGGCTACCAACGATGACGAGGTTGAGCGGATCGCCATTATTCGTTCCGGCCTTGTTAGTCGTGCAGCATGGAAGTGCATCGAGGGCTATGCGAAAGGCTGTTTCATCGGTGTAGTTGATTTTCTCGTCGTCAGTGTACAGATCATGTATAAAAGTCCTACGTTCATGATAATCAGAACGGAATCCCGGCACAGCTGAAAAGAATGAGAAAGATTTATGGCCGCCGCTTTTGATAAGATCCACTTGAACCATTTTTAAGCCTTCGTCAAGATTGGTGAAGATAAATCCTGACACCTTCTTACCGGGGGGGATCGGGTTACGAAAAGAAAGCGCTTGAAAACGTTGTTCAAGCCCCTCTCTGCTTTCGTCCTCATGCTTAGGAGTAAATGCCTCTGCCACTTCTGAAACAGAAAAAAAATTAGGGTCTAGCCCTGGTGATAATAACCAGTAAGTATCATCTTCTCCATTCTCGACTTCAATCCATACGGGTTGGACACCTTTACTCGCGAGAGATACATCATAGATATTATGACTTTCATCGGAAGAGAGTACGCTGGCCGATACAAGCACAGCACCATCGCTTCGAGTTATCGCTCGACTCTTATAATGTAACGCCTCAGTTTCAGGCCCTACTGAAGTACAGGCAGCACAGAGCAAGATTAGCGTAATAGCGATACAGTAAAGCTTCGAGTTAACTGAGCGCATTATTATATTCAACTGTATTTTCACCCCTAAATATGGCCCGTTATATTTTCCCAATTACTATTTTATCTTAACTGTACAAGTGCAACACTTGGTAAGGTTATTAACATAGTTAAACTAAGTTTCAATCGAAAATAACTGCTTATTAAAGCATTATGTATCTGACATAAAGAGTATAGGAAGAATAAAGACCTTTACTCAAAAAATGTTGATTTTAACAGGGTTTTTTATTTCATTATGTCCGATTATGGCAAAAACTTATCCGTATTTTATGTCTATTTCTAGCTCGCTTGGGGGCGTTAGCGAGACAGGTATCTAACTCGGAAAGGGGCACATACCGCCTTAGAACTTTTGTACTATTTTTCTGTTGAGATTACCTCCTTTGTTTTCTGTATTTTTCCTGTGATAGGTATGTAGTGGTACAGTCTGTGAAGATTTTATGATGAACCTGTATTTAAATAAGAAAATATGGTGATTAATATAATCGTCATTTCGCGTATTTATTCAAATATTTTCACGCGCATTTCAATTGAATAGTCTAGTTATGCTGTTTGTGTAGGGTATTTTAGAACGGTAAGTTAACATCTAGTTCTAATCGTATTTTAACGCTAGTTTTCCTTTGGGGGTTGGGCTCTGTTCAATCTTAGATATCTATGAATAAAGAATATAAAGCTCGAATTGAACGAGTAACTCAGTACATTGAAGCTAATATTAGTAATAATATTTCACTCACTGAAGTAGCAAAAGTAAGCTGTTTTTCACCCTATCATTTTCATCGTATTTTTACCGCTATTGTGGGGGAGACTGTCAATGATTACATAGTGAGGCGACGATTAGAGCGAGCAATCAATTCATTGATATTCAAAACAGAGTTATCGATTACTCAAGTCGCTTTTGATAATGGATTTTCATCAAGTGCTAATTTTTCAAAATCAGTAAAACTATACTTTGGTTTTAGTCCTTCAGAAATTAGAGACCCAGAGAAAATAAAAAATAGCAAGATTGGAAAAATATATAGCAAGTATGGAAAAGTATTTACCCCTTATGATTTGTATCCTAATCGCATCACAAATGAAGTGATGAATAAACCCTATTTAAAGGATACAAATATGAAAATTGAAGTAAGAGAGCTTGATAGCCAACGCGTGTGCACAGTGGCTTCACAACGTGGCTATGAACCCGAAGCAATATATGATGCATGGGACAAGCTTATAGATTGGGCAACTAGTAACGGAATAGAGAAAGAGAAACAAAAATGTTTTGCTTTTGCTTTTGATAATCCAACCGTTACTCCCGTTGATAAATGTCGTTATGATGCGTCTATTGTTATCGATCACAGCATAAAAGTTAATCTACCTTTTATTTCATCTGAAATACCTCAAGGTAAGTACGCAGTGCTTTATTTTAAAGGCACTCCAGAAGAAACAATCAAAGCACAGCTAAGTATTTACTCTGACTGGCTACCAGATAGTGGATTTGAGCCAGATAATTTTCCTATGTTAGAACATTACCTAAACGATGCGAGAGTTGATGGTTATGTTGAAATGGAAATTTACGTCAAACTTAAGCAACTTTAGTCAATGTAAATGCAGTACATAAATGATGAGATAAAAATGAATAAAGAATATTTTGAGCCGACACAAGAGTCTGGTGCAGCACTTTTTAAAAGGAATATAGTAGGTGAAGTAGTGATGCTGAATCTACTTCGCCTTAGAGACGTAGCCGACTATTCAAACAGTCCTGAGCTATCTCCAGAATCACCTATTTCAGGTAAAGAAGCTTTTCTAAAATACATTGACCATACACTTCCTTTTTTGAAACGCTCTGGTGGTGAATTACTCATGTTAGGTGAAGGGGGGGATTATTTTATTGGACCAACTGATGAAAAATGGGATCTGGTCATGCTTATTAAGCAGAGTTCTGTTGAAAATTTTTTCTCCTTTGCTAGCGACCCTGAGTGTATGGCAGGTATTGGCCATAGAACTGCGGCAATAGCAGATTCCAGATTACTACCAATTGTTGAAAATAGAATTGCAAGAAAAACATAACACTCGGCTGTTGGGGGAATGTAGCGCTAACTCGCTTGGGAGCGGAAGCGAGCTAGCTTTCTAAGTCGGAAAGGGGCACAAAGCGACTTAGAGTGTTTACTCTAATATTGTGCTGTAATTAAGTTTATCTGACCTTTTGCCGAGGAAAAGTGAGCGTGGGGAAATATGGATTTAGGTCCATAATGGCAACTATGAGTACAAAGCGGACGCTGGCTATCTCTAAAATAGCCAGCTTTACTCCATCATAAAATCATCATTAGAAAGTAACAATCGATTCAGCAGAACAGATGTCAATGGTTCCTTCCCTGCAAATTTTGTAGACGTAGGTTCCGCCACCTTTGGCATTAATATTATCGATGTAAGAGCCGCCAAATGTGGGAATACCAACAATGCTACCATCTCTATATATATCGAACGTATCCGTATCCGTCCACGTCAATTCTGCCTTTTGTTGACCTCTAACTTTGTAACCTCGCGTAGTTAATCCAATAACAGCAGGGTCAGTCAATTTTATCAATTTTGTAATAGTACCAGTCTCTCCTTCATCATCCGTAACTGTTAAAGTCACGTTATGGTCGTCATAACTTGTATAGGTAAATGTTACATCATCTTTGTTGATAGTCGTTAAAAATTCCGGAGATGCACCTGCTGCAAACCATTCCCACGTTGAGATGCTAACATCGTCCGTGCTGTTATCCTCCAATGTCACCACTAAATCATTAACTGTGTATGTGAAATTGGCTGTTGGAGGGTAGTTCGAAGGAGTTTGCATAGAGCTACAGTCATCTATTGTTAAACTATCCGTATTAATAAACGCTCCCAGAACCAACTCAATAGGGTTAGCAAATGTATAATCAGCATTACCCGCAAAAAGTAACGCGACAGGTTGTTTACTTTCATCATCTGTTACAATTAATGAGCCTGAGTCGCCACCTGCGCTAAAACTCCCGTCGCTTATTCCAATCTGATGAATAAACTGTGCAGAGGATTTACATCTAAATGGACCTTGTGTTTCATAACATACATCAACGGTAGCATCTATAAGACCAACTTTTCCGAATGTATGCCCGGTTGTTCGACCATATTTTTGAACATCAAGTCCCATAGCAACTGTTTTGATTGTTGTACTTGGTTGGCCATAACCATCTGGATATATCGAACCAGGTGTAGAACAATCTAAGTCACCTTCATCCACTAATGCGATTGCGGCATCAGCAACATTATCTATCACATTAATTACTACGAAATCAGACAAGGTACCAATGACATCATTACTAGTTCCGCCATCAATACTGCCTGGTTGAAGCACATTATCACCGATACTTGCTTTATTGAAATTTGCATAGACATGATTATTACTTAGCGCATAAAAAAATTTTCCGTCAGTTAGTTTCACTCCGATAGTCCCCGCAGTAACATCTGGATGCCCAGTAGAGACTCCTATCGGTACAGGACGTTGAAACCGTGCAGTGGGGTCTGCATATGCCACTATCATTCCCGTTACTTGTTTTTTTACCTTTATGCCATCTAACATTTTAGGGATATGGTCGACACCTACATGCATTGTTAAAACCTTGATAATCGCTTGACCATCATCGTCTAGACTTACTCCAATTCCAACAACGCCTGGCGTGCTCATGATTGAGGCTGAATTTAAGTTTTTAACTTCTATTGCTCGATTAATACCTGGCGGGGAAGCGGCTAATATAGATGTTGAAACAAAAGCGAGTAATAGTAAGGATTTAATAAAAAGTTTTTCTAGAAAGAGAAGTAAAGTTTTACTGTCCATAATTCCTCCTGAGTAATCATCGACTAAGTTCTATTGTATGTAACTTTTGTCGATATAATTAATTGTCACCTCGGTGCATTACCATAAGAAAGGACAAGGAGATGGGTTGTTAATTATAGTGAAAATTTATAAGACTTCTTCATTTGGGTAATAATTGAAGATGAACGGGCGGAACCAGAAATTAAATACATTTGCGATTAGTTATAAGCGATGACTCATATACATCTGATATAGCTACACTTATGTCCATAAATAATACCTTGTTAAATAGATGATTTAAAAGCCTGAAAACAATTTGGGGTAGGCAAGCTTTTCTGAAACGTATTGTGAATGGATCTGACTGTTTATTATTTTTTGAACTCTTAAACCAAATTTTCTAAGTCTAATGGGGGCATTTGCGACTTAGCTTTCTAGCTCGTTGTGGGGCAACCGCATTACGGAAATTATTCGTTTGACTCTATAGTGTTGGCTAAAATCACTATACCTCTACACTTTACATAATATCAAAGTTATAAAACCTTCGATATTGTAGCTTTGATTGAAGTGGTCTATAAATAAACAAGTGGAACAAAGAGGTAGAGGGGTTATTCGAATGCTCAAAAACCACTTGCCAGGGTGTAATCTTCCTACCTGAGGAGGTATGAAAACAATGAATCAAACAATACGAAAGAATACGATTGGACTTGCCGCGTTTGCGCTAACCTCTCTTTTTCCCGTTATGGGTCAGGCCCACCACGACAGCGGAAATGACGGCCACGTGACGTCAAACATCAACTACGGCTTCGAAGTCGTCGGCCGCGATACGCTGGCCGGTGTCGCCAATGGCCTCTACACCGATGTCTGGTCGCATAAGGGCTATGCCTATATCGGCACTTTCCAGGAACCGGACTGCAGTGATGCGGGCGTCTTCATTATCGACATGGCGGCAGCGGTCGGCAATTATCCGGATACCGAGGGCGCGACTGTTGCAGAGATCAAATCTGCGCCGAATACTCGCATCAACGACGTCAAGGTGCACACTGTTGGTGATGTCGACGTTCTGATCACTACGCAGGAACCCTGCGGGATGCAAATTCCAGGCGGAGCGGTATCTGATGCCAACTCCAATCCCAATGGTAACGGCGCAAAGTTCCAGGTCGGCCAGGGCGGCATCAGCCTCTACGACGTGACCGATCCGACCAAACCGAAAGCGCTTAAGAAGAACTTCCTCGAATACGAGGGCGTGCACAATACCTTCGCCTGGGACTGGGAAGGCAAGAGCTACCTGATTGGCACCGCCGATACCTTTGATTTCTTCGATACATTCTTCGTCGACATCAGCAAGCCGCAGTCACCGATATTGCTTAATATCACAGGTGCGCTCGATTGGATTCCGCAGGGATTAAACCTTGATCAGCTCGAAACCGGGTCATCTGCCGGAATCTTCAACCACGATGTGTCGGTCGAGATAATTAATGGTAAGCCAACTGCAGTGGTGTCCTACTGGGACATTGGCTTTGTCACGCTAGACGTGACAGACCCGGTTAATCCGCTGTTCCTTGGCGATTCGACCTATGTCGATCCTGAACCGATCACCGGTGAGCCTTACGAGGGCAATGCCCACGCAGCAGTCTTCGGTGGTGGAGGCAAATACATCTTCGGTGGCGACGAAGACTTCTCACCGGACAATTTTGCGGTGAGCTACGCTGGCGTTGATTATGCGGCGGGAGTGGCCTTGTTCGGCCCCGACCCCGGCACGCTCGCTGGCACGCTCACCTGGACTGGGGGGGAAGGCTGCACCATCGACGATATCCCTGAAGCTACCGGGACTGACGAGGTGGCACTCATCCAGCGTGGGGCCTGTGACTTCTCGAGTAAGGGCTACAACGCTGAACAGAGGGGATACAGTGGGTTCGTTGTGGCCAACGATGCCGCGCGTGGTGACGCTCTTATCAACATGTCACTAGGTATACTGCCGGAGCCGCAAATCCCCGGTGTTTTTGTCGGATACTACAGCGGGGAGGCCATGAAGCTGGATATGGGGAAAGAAGTCTTTACGAGCTCGATCTTTGACGGCTGGGGCTACCTGCATATCATCAATAACAGTGGCGGCGATGTTACCGTACCGGTCGGTGGTGCGGCGAGTGGTAATACGAAAACGATCATGCAAATGGGTGAGCTCGGCTACTACGCTCCGGCAGAGGCCGTGGAAGAGGGACTCGGAACCGAATTTGGCGATCTTACGATGCACAACATCGAGGCCGATCCAGAAACTCAGGGCATCACGCCTAGCTTCACCGAAGGCCCGCGGATGTTCGTGTCGTGGTATTCGCTTGGCATGCGGGCACTCGAGTATAGACCCGGTCACTTCCATGACAACAGTAACCTAGAAGGAAGTTACTCACAGAACGTCCACGAGGTAGGTCGCTGGATCGAAAAGGATGGTGGTTCTAACTTCTGGGGCGTACACGTCGACCGGATGATGATCAATGACGAGGACACCCAGGTAATCCTGGGCTCGGACCGCAATAACGGTCTTTACATCTTCACCTTCTCTTGTGATAACCCAGAAGGAGTGCAGTACTGCGACGTTCCTTAACGGCTTATCCGGTAGACCCGACGTTCTCTGTCTAGTCGAGCCTCCGGGCGGTATAATTACCGCCCGGGATACTGTTACTTAGACGTTTAGGCACGATGGAATCCCAAGTAATGTATTCTTTGATTGCCGATGCCATGCTTGTTACGCATGTACTGTTCTTAGCCTTTGTTGTGCTCGGTTTGTTTCTTATTTTCGTGGGTAAGTATCTATCATGGCTGTGAGTCAGAACCCCGTGGTTCGGTGTCATTTGCCCACTGACAATTTGGGAAATGGCTCTACGATCGAAAGTGGGAGAAACTATCTACGAGGGTTCCTTTATAACGCACTGGTTGAACGAACGTTTGTCCTATCAAGCACCATCGTGGGTTTTTGTGGTTTGCTACCGAGCCTTTGGTGGACTGGTGTTGGCTAGCTGGTTTTTGGTGTGGCCACGTGCATTTTCGGTAGGGTTTCAAAGTGATGCCTCATAACAAACTCATGCAGTCCGACAAATTGCTGCGCTGGTAATTTGCCGCTGATGCGAGCGTTGGTATGATTCCCCACGTCAAATTAAACCGCACTTAATCTAACTCTTTTTAAGCCATGTGCTTTGTTGCTGGATAAAAAGTTAATACATACGATGAAGCGGCAATGTCGACGGTTATCATGCTGATATTCGTAGATTATGACCTTTCAGCCACCTTGCCTACCTTGCTTATTACGTCGTGGTGCCATTCTTCAGTCTAGGAACATGGTTCAATAATCATGGTCTATTACTGCCTATCTAACGCCCTCGGAGGTTGCACCTATCCGTTGCTTGACCCTATGCATTAACTTATCAACTGTCATTCTAATTTTGCTCCTTACCAATTACGCCGGAATTCTCGATACTCTTAATTTTGGATTAACTGGGGTTAACACAACTTCCCTTGCTATTGCCCAAATAAAAGCAATCATCACGCGCGCGATGGTACTGTCAATTTAACCAAATTTGGAACATATATCCTTATAAATGCAATGGTAACTTATTGATATATTGTTCTGATTGGTACGAATGTCAGAGAAAATTACGTTGTTCTAGCTTAACTTGACAGTACCGTTTATAGCTCTAGCAAAGCAATAGATTTCAATCTTTAGCATCAGAGAAATATTGGCCACAGGTTTTAGATTTCTGAGGCGCTATGGGGCGAAAGCGCCTCAGCATAATTTAAGGATAAAGAGGCTTTGACTCTCGCTAAAAACGTCTTCTGAGGTGCAAACAATCATTGGTGACATACTGTAAAACTAAAATCAAAAAATTACTACTTAGGCATAGTCCTTATGTCAAAAAAATTCCATAGAGGGTTAAACTGAATATCTTTCAAACTAGGTAGTCTCCACTCCTCACATAGTGGATACATATCTAATAAGTCCCGTATAGCTTTAGATTTTAATGAACCATTGCTAGAGCTGATATTAAAATTCTTGTATAGATCAGATGCACTTACATATGGATAGTTATTTTTATCAAAAAGAAAATTTACTATTCCTACAGCGTGAATTACAGCACACGCCCACACACAGGCTTTCCCTTTAACAAAAGGCACGGTTTTTTACAACAAAGAGTAGCCGTCACCGACCTAACCAAATCGGAATATTCATCATTCAGAAACTCACATGAATATTGATCAGTTAAATCGGTAATTTCCTTATACCGATCCTTCATTACACTTGGAATACGATTTAATTTCATTTCTGTCATATACCCTCACACTAATCAACGAATTTATTCTAAGAATATATTTATTTTAACTCAAAGTGGTATACCATAATTATGGTAAATCTCCCCGTTGTCTCCATTAGTAACGTGAAACCTAGCCGCCTAGTGAACCAATATTCATGAAGTTGCAACGCAAACTCCACCTTCGGTTAAAGAAGCTTATACTTCTCTATAGCTTCAGTTTTAGCATAAATAAAGAGTATAGATAGAAAAACTGCTTTTTGATTTTAGTAAGCAATACACTGTGTGGTGGTCAAGTAAAATAGGCCACAACTTTATAACTTTATAACTCGGAAAGGGCACAAAACGCCTTATAAAAATGGCGCAATTAACCCTGAGGTAGTGACCAGAATAGGCTGTATACACATCGGAATAAATAGTAAATTCTACGTTGCAAGTATCGTAAATGCACTAACCATTTAAAGTAACAGCATTCCTAATAGAGGCATAATGAGAAATGCTAATAAGGTTTGCATTGTAATAATGGAGGCCATTGACTCGACATCTCCACCTAATTGGCGTGCAAGTATGTATGAAGAAGGCGCTGTTGGTACCATAAATGCGATAATTAATACTGCAGCCGCAATGCCAGTCAGACCCGTATAGGTTATTAGCGCTATAGTAACTAATGGCTTTAGTCCGAACTGTATTAGTGATGATAAAGCAATTGCACTAAAATGACCTTTGATGGATTCTGGTTTTAGGGCTGCTCCAACAGCGAGTAACCCAAAAGGTAATGCAGCTCGACCTACTATTTCTAGAACATCCCCAGCAATAATTGGTATTCCCATACCACTTAAGCTTAAAAACCAACCAATAGTGCAACCGATAATCAGCGGGTTAAACATAATCGCTTTTATAAACTGTAACGTGCCCTTGATTGACGATTTCCCCCAGATTACAAATACTGATATGCACCAAACATTAATCAATACAATCATAAATCCAGCAGCAACCGAGCTCATTGCGAGGCCCGTTGCACCATATAAACTTTGTGCAACAGCAAATGTTATGTATGTGTTGAAACGTATACCACCTTGAAATATGGACGTAAAAGTCGCATTACTTTTTGTTAGTTTGTTACGTAAAAGTATTAATAATATTGCTGAGGTCATTAAGGTACCAAGTACCACCAATAACATCGATGTCCAAGGCATACCAATTAGTGATTGTTCTCCAAGTGTTCTGATTAACAGAGCGGGAAAAAGAACAAAATAGGTCAGTTTTTCCATACCAGGCCAAGTTTCTTCAGGCAGGAATTTAGTACGTTTTAAAATGAATCCAAGAATAATAAGAGCCATTATGGGAATAAGTGCGTTAATAAAAGTGCTCATCGTGTATCCATTATTATTATCTTTGAATTAAAATTTATGCTTCTTAATGAAAGCGAACAATATATCAAGTAACTGATATTTATAGTGCTTATTATCACCAAATCAATCAGTTGTTGACATTCCGTCCCCTGATTTAAATCTGTATAAAGTCACTTAGCCTTTTTCTTGTAGGTTCCTTAGCTTTCTAAGTCGGAAAGGGGCACAAAGCGACTTACAAAATATTGCACATTTAACTATAGTTTGTCCTTGGCCTAGTTATTGGGAAGAAGTTTACAACGGAACCGATACATTATTTACAGATCTGGATGTGTCTCCTGAGCATCGATATTGATATCGGGTGACAGTTGTAAATAGCCTTGGAGAGAGTGCCCCCTCAGAAGAGGTAGGTGTAGTAGCTAATGAGTAAGTCTGGAATATCGGCAAAACATTATTTTGAAAATATTGATGTTCACACCTAGAAATCATGCTCAATCAGTGAGCAGACTAAATGTGCTTCCGATAATCTGAACGAGTTGAAGTGGAGATAATAAATTATAGCGTTTCGCGCCTAAAGCGCCTTAGTGGTAGTTTTAGAATTGCTCGCTTTTTCCCAATTCCGAGCGTAAATGCACCTTCATCCTTTCGGTATAATGTTAGAGAGCTATCACGACCATGCGATTTAGAAAAAATGCTAATTATTAGAAAAAGCAAAATGAAAGGCCCCTGTGAGCTTTTTATCGTACCCAAACAAAAAAACGCAGCGTGGGCTGCGTTTTTGGATCGTTAACTAAACGAGTAGGGTTAATTTAAGTTCATTTCTTGTTCTGTTTCGTCAGCAGTTTCAGGTTCAGTCAGCTCTGGCTTTTCATGCAAATCTGCTTTTAATTGACCTTTGCGGTGCTTTAATACGGTATCTAATTTTTTAGCGGCACTTGTAATAGCTGGGTACATGACAGAATTGTTACCTTTAGCGGCAATGCTGGTTCCTTCATAATTGGTGCGAATTTCAACATCAAACTCACCATGCTTTTTGGAAATGATAATATCTAGCGATATAAGTGTGGGGAAATGGGTAGCTATTTTAGCGAATTTTTCTTCTAAGTGCTCTTTGATGTTATCAGTAACATCAACATGGTGACCGGAAATATTAATTTTCATAGATTGTCCTTAATAAATTTATCGCTTAATACGTCTGTATATTTACATAAATAAACTCGTTGTACAAATACAAGCTTATATCATTAGCGATGCAACAAGTGGATTGTCTTACCCGTGTTTACGTCAATAGAATTAACATAGCCACCCAAGATCATGAATTAAGGGGCATGAGGGTCATACAAAGCGACTCAGCTAGTAAAAAGTTCCATGCTCGCTTCTTCCCGAGCGAGCGTTGCAGTGGCTAAGTTAATTTAGTCACTTATTTTTAGCTTGTAAGTCTTATAATGGGGCGTTAGTGAGTTGGCTTTGTAAGGTAAAAAGGTACCAAAGCGATATAGAAAATATTGCTCATTTCCTTCTAATAGAGTGGCCAGAATCACTGTGCTACTACATCCGTTTAAAGTTTAAAATGGGTGCTTCAAGAAACAAATCCAGAAGTTGATATCAAATAACCAATCTCGATTGGCTTAATACCAATAGGTAGTGTTACGACTAGTCAGATAGAAGCTATAAAATATTCCCATTCATATTTAATTGGGCAAGAATAGTAGTAAGATAATACCCTTCATTTCAAAAAACTAAGTGGTTACCATGATAGTTGATCTAAATAGCCGTTACGGCTTAAATCCTGCGCATAGTGAAGTAGTAGATGCGTGCAAAATTATTGAGCCGTGCGATGCGTTAGATATGGGGTGTTCGAATGGGCGTAATGCTGTGTACCTAGGGCAGCTCGGATTTAATATTACCGCCATAGATACTAATACCAGTGCCATTGATATGTTGAAAAGAATTATTACTGAAGAGAGGATGAATAATATTAAGGCTCAAGTGTATGACATTAACGATGCGAGCCTTGTTGAGGACTATGGTTTTATTACCTGTACCGTAACCTTAATGTTTATCGACCCAAATAGCGTTGATGCTATTATTACTGATATGCATAAGCGTACTTTGGCTGGCGGTTATAACCTGATTGTTTGCGCAATGAGTACCGAAGAACACCCATGTCCAGTTCGCTTCCCTTTTACCCTGAGAGCAGGACAGTTGCGTGAGGCTTATGAGGGGTGGGATCTTATTAAGTATAATGAAGATGTAGGTACTATGCACAATGGCGCGAAATTACAGTTTGCGACCATATTGGCGAGAAAACCTAACTAAAAAAATAAGGCATCCATTGTTATTGCTTGTTCCGTAGATAAATCGGCACTGTGTTTCGCTCCACTACGAGTATCACAGTACCGAAGTTAATTTAGTTCTTTAATTTTGGTTTCTAAGGCGGAAAGGGGCTCAAAGCGGCCTAGAAAAAATGATCAATTTAACTCTAAATTAGTGACCTCATTGCCGGCCACTTCACCGTCGTCGATGCTCAAAACTTTGCCCTGTATACTTGTCTTCGCCGCACATATAAGCACGCCAAACACAGCGAGAAATGCAGTGATAATAAGGGGATAAGAAAGTGAAATCAATGAATTACGAGGTTGGATCATGTAATCTCCAAAGTATAATTAGACTGGTTATGAAACCATCGGGAAATCTCTCAATTAAGTCCAAAAAGTTGGGGGATCCTACCGTTTAATTTTAAAGCGAGCCTACTCACTTTATAATAACAACCAGCCTAACTCGCTTGCGTTAGCTCAATGGTAATAACGTAGGGATCAGTTTGCTTAATTTAGCAGCGAGTTTTTGATGCTGATCTGCATGCCAATGTATCCCTTCTTTCTCGCAGGGCTGTATAAAGTTCGAGGCATCTAAAAAGTGACAACCAAGCTCCTTAGATCGTAACTCATAGTAGTGAGCAAACTGTTTAGATTTGGCTTGCGCCCCATCCCAGCCTTCTTTGTCATTGTCTAGCTCTAATACATGTGGGGGGGCAATCAATAGCACCTCGGGAGGTTTTTCCATAAAGTCATGATTGAAATTTTGCACAAGCTCAACCAGACGCGCAGCGCCCTTAGAGATATCGCTAGCTGTCACGTTATATCTAGATTTTAAATCGTTAGTGCCTAGCATAATGATCACCAGCTCAGGGTGATGGCTCTCTATACAAGGAAGCAGGTAATCTAACCCTTTTTTACCCGCTTCAAATGGATCTTCAAACACAGTAGTACGGCTATTCAGCCCCTCTTCAATAATGTGATATTTACTCACTAATTGAGACTGTAGCAACATAGTCCATCGCTCAGATTCATTATAACGTCGCTCTAGTACAGGGGAGTAGCCCCAAGTATTGGAATCTCCAAAACATAAAATAGCTTTCATTTATCAACATCTCCTTATAAAAACAATCAATTTATTACCTGAATTTATAGTGAGAGTATCCAACAATTCACAATAAAACTAATAAATCAGAAACTTAATTACAAGTAGCGAGAAACATAAAACCTTTCTACGATACATATAAATTTTGCACAGACACTGCCTTCATTTTTTAATCATTACCATCTATTTTGAGACGCTTTGGGGACGATTGTGAGTTAGCTTTCAAAAATGTGGAGTTAATGTTATTTTGGTTACCTATTAACTTATCAATAATACTTGTATCTGAAACAAAACCTGCAGCAACTTTACTTCATAATATTCATTTTTGAGTCTATTTTTTTGAAAAAAACAATAGTTGATTATTTGCAGGCATAACATGATCTTTGATTAAATTAAGACCCGCTGAATCTGCCAATAACAAAATAGCTTCTATGTCTCGAATACCGCTATTCATATCTCTCTCTTTAAGCCATTGGTCAAAACTCGCGTTGCTTTCGCTAGTGAACATACCTTGATATTTGAAGGGGCCATAGATACAAACACGTCCTTTTGAAGATAAATTCTGTGCTATACCTTCAAAAAATTTAACCACTAAAGGCCAACTTATTATATGCAAGGTATTGGATGTGTATAAACCATCTACTTGCAGATACGGGTTATGTTTAGGCCAATTTTCATCTAAATCAACCACAATAGGTCTTCCAATATTTTCACAGATATCCTCATCTAACCATAAATTAATGCCTTGATGGTTTATTGATAAGTCACTGGTTTGCCAAGTTAAGTGCTTTAGATGTGGAGCAAAAAAGACTGCATGTTGTCCGGTTCCAGAACCTATTTCTAATACATTCTTGGTGCCAGCGAATACCGTTGTTAATATATCTAAAATTGCTTTTTTATTATTTTCACATGCTTGGGAAAAAGGTTTATTAATCATATTTTTAATCTAATTTTTTGAAAGGTAATAACTGCTGACATTGATGCTGGTACGTTAGCATATGCAATTGCTCTTGTTGACAAAACTTTTTAATGGCATCTTTAAAATCGGGGTGTTTTATCCAGTGGTACGAGTGCGTTAATACCGGCTCGAAGCCCCTTTGAATTTTATGTTCACCTTGGGTGCCAGGGTTAAAACTTTTCAGTTTGTTTTTAATGCAAAATTCAATGCCTTGATAATAACAAAGCTCGAAATGTAAATTATTATAGTGTTCAGTACAGCCCCAATAACGACCATATAATACAGATTCATCGTAAAAAAATAGCGCACATGCAATGTCCTCTTGTCCATGACTGGCAATGAGCAGTAATACACTGCTCGTCATTTGGGCGACTATTTGTCTAAAAAAGTCATAATTCAAGTGGGGTTGATGCCCCCGTTTTAAATAGGTCAGTTGATAGGTCAAATAAAAAAATTCGAGGTCTTGTTCTGTAATTTCGTGATTCATCAACCTACGAATTTTAATATCTTGTTGAGTGATCGACAGCCTTTCTTTGCGTGTGTTTCTTCTTTTACGTGACGTGAATGTACTCAGAAAGTCATCGAAATTCTTATAATCACGATTAAACCAATGAAATTGCACGGTATTTCGATGATAAACATCCTCGGGCAAAGCAGTCTTTATTTCATTGCAATACAAAATATGCCAGCTATTTATATTTTCTTGCTGGCAGTGCTCAATTAACGATTCAAATAAGTCGTTCAATTGCATCTGTGAAGAGAGTAATTTATCACCACTAACCGGTGTAAAAGGAATAGTGGCCACTAATTTAGGGTAATAATTTATGTCGTAACGTTTAAATGCATCAGCCCAATCCCAATCAAAAACATATTCGCCCCAAGAGTGGCTTTTCAAATACATTGGCATGACCGCCATCACGTCATTGTTAGTGGTTACCACTAAATGATGGGCCTGCCAACCTTGTTCAATACTGACTGATAGGCTTTTCTCCAGCGCATTAAAAAAATCATAACGAAGAAAAGGGCAAGCTGAATTATTTAAATTCTGCCAATGGCTAGCATTTATGTCTTTAATGGAATTAACGAAATTTATTCTTATATTGGCATTCAACTGATACTTCTCACTCTAATCACGGGGGGAAGCGACTTAGCTTTCAGCCTCGGTTTGGGGGACATACCGCCATATGAAATATAGGTAAAAGGATGCTAATGCGGTATTCATATATATGCATAACTTTCTATTTACTGATTTTCTTCTGGTATGTGTAAACCATGCATAGCTATAATTGACATAAGCTTTTCTTGGCTAGGTTGTTCTTTTGAATTTTCAGCATCTGTGGCAGTAAAAAGTGTTGAAGCATTACTACCTTGCCCTGTTATTGAAATCATTTTCCCGCCATTTTCTCCAAATTTAAAGTTATGAATTGTTCCTGCTGGAAAGTGTACCAAAGTTCCTTCTTTTGCCGACTGCTCCTCCCCGTTCATCGTGAACGAAAGATCCCCTTCAATCACGTAGAATGTTTCATCCCTATCGTGAGAATGCAGTCGAGGCCCTGAATGAGGTAAACCTTCCTGTAAAAAAACTTCATAACCCTGCGTTTCTTGCTTAGAAACGAGTACCGTAATTTTTTCATCACGAAGGGGCCTTAACACACGGCTCCGTTGTTCGGGTTGAATTACGAATGCTTTTAAAGTCATTTTACTCTCCTAGGATCTGCTATAGGGTTTACAAAAGATAGTCGGATTACTGATTGGCAATTTATATTTCGATTGATTTGAACCTTAATTTATAGAACACGATTAGGATATTGGCGAAAATAAGCAATCTTTTTCCAGGTATAATTAATGAGAATTGTTGGATGCTAATAGACGACTTCGCTTTCTGAGCGCTATAGGGCGTTTGTGATTTAGATATAAAATATAATTATTATACTTGGAGGGATCATGAAAGTTGACGAAGACAAAATTGATGAAGCTGCGTTAGCTCTGTTCTATCTATCTATTCATGACGAATGCAGAGCATGGAAGCAAATCGATTGGCAAGTGACTAATAGGTTTTTTGAAAAAGGGTTAATTTGCAATCCAATGGGGAAAGCCAAATCTGTCGTTTTAACTGACGAAGGCTTAAAGCAGTCTGAAGAATTATTTAAAAAACTATTCACGAAATAGTCGTTGTTTTGATAACGTTTTATTGGTGGGGAATTGTAGCTTTCTAAGGCGCTTGGAGGCACAAATCGATTTAGAAAATGTTATTCATTATAGACATCGTGTCATCGAGAATAAATCGTAAGGCTTCTTAGTTCTAATAAGGCGTGACAAGTAAATCGCAAGATCTATCTGGTATAACAACTGGCAAGTCGGGCGTAAGAGATTATGATGTTAGTTATCTAGCTAGAGAAGAGAACTATCGTCTATGTTCGACCAAATAAAAGAATTCATCAACCCAAGTAAAAACCCTGATTTAACTCAAGCGTATGAGTTTCAGCGTCAACATTTACCTACTTTATGGTTATTGGGTAAAACGGGGGCTGGAAAGTCGTCTTTTATTCAAGCGGTAACGGGGCTTTCATCTGTTGAAGTAGGTAATGGTTTTGAGCCATGTACTCTGACTGCTCATGCTTATGAATTTCCTCAAGATAAACCTGTAATGCGTTTCTTGGATACACGAGGATTAGGCGAAGCAGATTATGATCCTGAACATGACCTCCAGGAGATTGGAGAGTCGGGCAATGCTGTAGTCGTTGTAATAAAAGCCGATGAGCCTGAGCAGAGTGCGGTTTTAGCTGCCTTAAAACAGATCAAAAAGAACAAGCAGATTAAACACCTGTTACTTATTCATAGTGCCGTGCTGCTTTCTGATGTTAATGAACGAGATCGCCAAGTTGCTTTTAATGAAAACCAAGTACGTGCTGCGTGGGGCAAAGGCTTTGAATCAGTTTGTGTCGACTTTGAAAAAGAAGATGGCACTGTTTATAACTACGATTTATTACTAACAGAGTTAACCAAGATTCTACCTGTGATTGATTTGCTGGTAGAAGATAAAGAACACACAACGATAGAAGGGCATAACTTCGATAAAATGCAGAATGAAGTACTCTGGTATGCTGGTAGTGCTTCTGCCAGTGATCTTATTCCCGGTGTTGGGCTTGTGTCAGTTCCCGCTATTCAGGCAAAAATGTTACATGCTTTAGCGAACCAATATGGTGTAGAGTGGAATAAAAGAACCTTCAGTGAGTTGATTGGTACCTTAGGCAGTGGCTTTGCATTGCAATATTCAGTAAAGCTAGGGGCAAGACAACTCATCAAATTTATTCCTGTTTACGGTCAAACGGTTGGTGCTGTTGCAGCGGCAGCAATGAGTTTTGGCACCACCTATGGATTAGGGCGAACCGCTTGTTATTACTTTTACCATAAGAGCAAAGGTGAGCATGTATCGGAGCAAGCAATGCAAGAATTATATAAAAACTCCCTTAAAAAAGGTAAGGCAGCTTCTGGTTATGAGTAAAATTAGGAATCTATTTTTATTACTGTCTGATCTATCAGGCGGTCGTTGGGGAATTGCGGTTATCTCTGCGATATTTCCTATCATTGTCATGATGGGCTTTGGTTTATTCTTAGCGATTAAGTATGCTTATGTTTTAGAACTTTCTATCTCGATTGCCGTCAGTACCCTTATTATAAGCGTCCCCTTGTATTTTTTAGGGCGAGCTTCAAAAAGTAAAAACAAAGAAACCACATCAGCACCCGATCAGCAAACTGAAGATGAACTGGTTAAACCTGCTACTGATTGGTCACAAAATGAAATACTCATTTGGGAAAAATCAAAAATACATTCACGCGCATTACTCGTAACTAAAAATGAATGGAATGAACTTGATCAAGTTGGCCTAGCAGTGATGGAGTTTGTAGCGATTGAGTATGATAAAAAGGCTTTAGACTTTACAATTCCAGAAGGGTTACAGCTTTTTGAAGAGATAAGCCGACGTTATAAACTGGTCGTAAAAGAGTACATTCCTGTTATCGATATCTTGAAAATATCGCATTTAAAAGCCAGTTATGATGCTTTTGATAAGTATGGCGATGTAGGTCAGAAAGTGATCAAAGCGGCGGTTTGGGCGAATCATGCCAAAAATGCCTATATGAACCCAACCAAGTTAGCGATCGATTTATTAAGTCAGCAATCTACCTCAGGCATGACCAAAGGCTTTGTTGATGATATGCAACTTAACGCAAAACAGGCGTTACTCGATGAAATTACATCTGTTGCGATTGATTTATACAGTGGCCGCTTTAGCTTTGAAGAGAGCGAGGTAACTGAGTCGAGCGTAGCCAATAAAGATTCGCAGAGGTTAGCGCCTGAATTAGAGCCGATACGCATTGTCATGGTTGGTCAAACAAGCTCGGGTAAATCATCAATTATCAATGTATTAAAAGAAGATCTTGTTGCCGAAGTTGACGTATTACCCTCAACAGATGGAACAACCGTTTATAACGCTAAACTGGATGAAACAGACGTTAGAGTGATCGATTTACAAGGCTTAGACGGCAATCAAAAAACACAACAAAGCATGCTGTCAGAAATGACACAGGCAGACTTAATCGTGTGGGTGTTAAAAGCCAATCAGCCAGCACGAGAACTGGATAAAACACTGAATGCTAAGTTCTGTGATTATTACCATAACGGTAGTAATATTTCTCGTAAAAAGCCCGCTGTGATCTGCGTAGTTAACCAAGTTGATAAGTTAAAACCTGTTAATGAATGGGCGCCTCCTTATAACCTGGAACAACCGACAACAGCGAAAGGAAAAATCATTAATCAGGCGCTTGCTTACAACCAAAAGCTGTTGATGCCAGATCGCATGTTAGCCTTGGCTATTGCACCCGATCAAAAAAGCTTTGGTGTTGAAGTACTTAAACAAACGATTCGAGATGAAATCACTGATGCCAATAATGTGCAAAGAAATCGACAGCGTATGGAAGCCGCATACAAAG
>JBALXF010000059.1:6374-10574 GCA_036961085.1 Psychromonas sp. | reverse complement strand
AATAAAAGATAGATTCAAACGTAGTATGTATTTAAGCGCCGCCCGTAGTTATTTATTTAATCATGTGATTTCGACGCGTATTGCTGACGATTTATTTAATAAGCCGTTATTGGGCGATTGTGTGCAATTTGTTGGAAACCGTTCATTTTTTCCTTTAACAGAGCTTGATCAAATAACAGAACAACGCTTAAAAATACGTGAAGTTTGTTTAACCGCTCCACTATGGGGGGCGGGAGAGTTAACTTCTGAATTAAGCGCAAGAGACTACGAAACCGAAAATCTAGTTGCATATAAA
Source organism: Psychromonas sp. (assembly GCA_036961085.1). Classification (GTDB taxonomy): domain Bacteria; phylum Pseudomonadota; class Gammaproteobacteria; order Enterobacterales; family Psychromonadaceae; genus Psychromonas. Next base: position 10,279 of record JBALXF010000059.1, on the reverse strand, counting down.
GAAATCCAAATGGGATTAGCAAATAACGGCTTAAAACAACAACGCCGACCTTTATTATTACTCCCTGAAAAATTCTCAGTTAATTGGCTTGATGATCAGACGGTAAAAGTTGATTTTTATTTACCCTCAGGATGTTACGCAACCAGTGTACTTCGTGAGTTAATTAAGGTTGCTTAAGCAATTTATTAATCGACAACGAATATGTTTGTATGCCTGCTATCAAAGGTTGAAATTGTTTGCTTATGTAAAGCTGTTGTTGCTGATTGAATTCACAGTAGCGCTAATATAGGAGTTGCTGTATTTTATTCAGCAACGGTTGCGATACAAGCGTATGTTTGCCAAATAAAATGCCTATGTCTCTATTATTGATTTAATGGTGACAGAATAATTACCAAATTTACAAACTTAGTGATAAACAAGCGTTATTTAACCAAGTTAAATTTTATAAACATAAATTATAGATGAGAGCTGTTAGTGAAAATATTTTCCCCTTTATATAAAAAAGTAATGCTTTGGTCGAAGCATAAATATGCACCTTTTTACCTTTATTGTACGGCTTTTATCGAGTCTATTTTTTGGCCGATCCCTGTTGATATTATGCTAGCACCGATGGCGCTTGCAAAACGTCATTTAGCTTGGCGTTATGCACTCGGTGCTACGATTTTCTCGGTGCTGGGTGGCGCAGTTGGTTATTATATTGGTCATGCATTATATGAACCTGTTGTCATGCCATTTATTGAACTGATGAGCTACCAAGGTAAAATGGAAACTGCTCAAGCTTGGTTTTCTGAATGGGGTGTAATGGTTATCTTCATCGCAAGTTTTACGCCTATCCCATTTAAAGTATTTACCATTACTGCTGGGGTAATGAGTATGGTATTTATACCTTTTGTTTTAACTGCATTGATAGGTCGAGGCTTACGCTTCTTCTTAGTTGCTGGGTTAATGGTCTTAGGTGGTGAAAAGATGGAAGCAAAATTAAGTCGATATATTGATATTTTGGGCTGGATTACTATTTTAGCGGCTGCCATTTTATATTTCATGCTTAAATACTAATCGTTTTGAAAATGTTAGCATTATTATTTGTCGTTATATTTGCCGTAGTAGGGTGCTCCTCTCCCTCCTATGAGCATGCCCCTGTGGCAGATGTAACGATCAAGAAAAATAGTTATGCTAACAAGCAGTCAACGCAGATGATTACAGGCAAAACCTATAAGGTCAAAAAAGGAGATACCTTATATAGCATTGCTTGGCGTGGTAATCTAGATGTGAATCGTCTAGCAAAATATAATAACCTCTCTTCGCCCTATGTTATCCATCAAGGACAAAAATTAACCCTTATTCCAGTCAAAAAAGACGTAGCAAAAACAACCGTGGTTGCAAAGCAACCTACCTCACAAAAAACATCTAAAAATGTGGCTACATCCTGCGCAGATCAAAGCTGTAAGAAAAAAACTGAGCAAGCTGTTGTAGTGCAAAAAACAAAAGAATATCCTGCAAAGACTAATACTAAAAAAGTAGTTAAAAAAGAACCTACATCAAGCCAGAAAAAAGAATATAGTGTTAACAGCAATGTCAGCAAGTGGTATTGGCCGACAAAAGGTAAGTTAACTAATACATTCTCTTCATCGCAAGCTGGTATGAAAGGGATAAGTATTAATAATCAACGAGGAACGGCTATAACTGCAGCGGCAGCAGGTAAGGTTGTGTATGCCGGCAGTGGTCTTCGTGGATTTGGTAATTTAATCATTATTAAACATAATGATGATTATTTAAGTGCTTATGCACATAATGAAAAACTGTTGATCAAAGAAAATGACTCTATAAAAATAGGGCAAAAAATAGCATTAATGGGAGATAGTGGGACCGACACTGTAAAATTACATTTTGAAATTCGTTATCGTGGAAAGTCGGTAGATCCATTACGTTATCTGCCAAAACGATAATAGAGTAATTACAGTTGTTGAATAACTTTAACATTCTAAGGATGGAATGCTTTTTAACTCAAACTATATTTGTTTGAAATTAACAAATTTGCTGTTGTAAGGGGAAATACACTATGAGTAAAAACATAGAATTAAATGGAATTGGTAAGCAAGAAGTAGGTGAAGTGAAACGTAAGTCTCAACCAAAAGAATCTACGGCAGCAAATGAATTTAAAGTCATGGATGCTACACAGCTTTATTTGGGTGAAATTGGATTTTCTCCATTATTAACAGCTTCAGAAGAAGTATATTATGCTCGTCGTTCTTTACGTGGAGATGAAGTCTCACGTAAGCGTATGATTGAAAGTAATTTACGTCTGGTAGTCAAAATTTCTCGTCGTTACAATAACCGAGGTTTGTCTCTATTAGATCTCGTTGAAGAAGGTAATTTAGGGCTGATCCGTGCCGTTGAAAAATTTGACCCTGAAAAAGGTTTTCGCTTTTCAACTTATGCAACTTGGTGGATACGACAAACTATCGAACGTGCAATAATGAATCAAACCAGAACGATTCGTTTACCGATTCATATTGTAAAAAAACTGAATGTTTATTTACGCACATCTCGAGAATTAGCACATAAACTTACCCATGAACCGACGGCAGAAGAGATTGCTAAAGTACTTGACGTGCCTGCAAAAGAAGTGTCCAAAATTCTTAAACTCAATGAACGAATTAGTTCAGTTGATATTCCGATTGGTAATAACTCAGATAAAGAGCTATTGGATATTATTCCTGATCGAAAAGAAGCGACACCTGAACACGAACTGCAAAACGAAGATATGAAATTGCGTATTGTTGAGTGGTTGGAAGATCTTAACCCTAAACAACGTGAAGTATTGGCAAGACGTTTTGGTCTGTTGGGCTATGAAGCTGCAACACTCGAAAACGTGGGTAAAGAAATTGGCTTAACTCGTGAGCGTGTTCGTCAAATACAAGTTGAAGCCCTGAAGTCTTTGCGTGACGTGCTTTCACAACAAGGTTTGTCGATCGAGTCTCTGTTTCAAGTTTAGCTACTAGCGATACTTATTTAACCTCAGTTCTGGATAATGGAATCGTAATCTTATTAAATATCAACACGTTAAAATATTATATTATACAGTATCGTTAGTTTTGTGTAGTTCAAGGCAAATTATCGAAGCAATAACTAGTTATTGGAAGATAATTTAACACAGAAATACGCGGAAGTAGCGGTGCTGTATCGGTTTGCTTATCCATAATTGAGGTTATTTAGTCAATAAGTAACTAATTGTGTCTGCTATTTTTTGAGGGTCTGAATGTCCACCAACGATAACTTGGTAGCGCCCATTAACCACGAATGTAGGCACAGCATTAATCGCAGATAGTTGCGATAACTGTTGTGCTTGTTCCACTTTATGCGTTACTTTTTGCTGCTGTTGTTCATTAAACTGAAATGGACTAATTAGGCCTCGTGAAGTAAATATCTTTTCCAGTTCAGCCATTCTTTGTTGCTCAGTAGCATCACTATCGCTCTGTATTGCAGCAAATAATTCATCCATAAATTCATGATCTGGCTCTGTGCCAAGTTGCATTTCAGCAGCATAATAAAACATTGCCGATGTATATGCTGATTGATTAAACGTAACATGCATCTTACCAATATCAGTACCGATACTATCGGAAATCATAGGAATAAAATCTTCCATTTTTCTGCAATGGCCACAAGTTAAAGAAAACACTTCAGTTACTGGTGCAAGTGAACCAGCAGGTAATGCTTCAGGTAATAAAGAATATTGCTCCCCTTCTGTTGGAGTTGCAGTATTAGATTCAGAACAAGCGCTGAGAAATAGAATACTTAAAAATAAGATAGAGGTAGCTTTAACTAGTGTTTTCATTGGGGTCCCTTAATAATAAAAATGATTATTTTGCTAAATAAACCATCACATTTACTCTTTCATTAGA
>JBALXF010000059.1:0-6364 GCA_036961085.1 Psychromonas sp. | reverse complement strand
AATAATTTTAATTAAAAATATTCCTATCATTTACTGCATTTACTGCATTTACTGCATTTACGAATTATATACAACGACAACAATCCCTCATGACACAAAAAGTTTTGATATATCGTAAAACACGGGAAATAGCTTGATGATTTTTCGGGAAGTACGATAACCTGTATGAATATTTTCATCGGCAGGTTATCGTATAATTGATTTAGCAGTTACTTAATAGAGAACCTTTTATAAAGCACTTAAATATGACTTTAATGCTTTTAAGCGTACGGTTGCACCACCAATAATGTCCATAAAACCTAAAATAGGTAATGGCTTATCAGCAGAGATCCAACCTGATCCTGTGGCACCAATCGGCACGTTGTAGCCTTCAGGTTCAACAAATTCAATAATAACCGTACGACCATGAGAGCCCATGTTATTCCCGACATGGCGCCTTACTTGCTGATCCGATGCACGATTGGTTAACATCGCTTCACCAGTACCGGTTGTTAAGCTGTGCACACGTCCGCGGAATATCTCACCAGGGAAAGCATCCACGTAAAACTCCGCAAATTGCCCCTTTTTCAGGTAACGATAAGCTTGATCAGGAATACGCATCTCTAAAAACTTTTTACTGGTATCGTAAAGATGCAAGTTACCTAAACGGGTACCATCAGCCAATGTTGCCAACGAGATTTGACCATCAAACGGCGCTCTTACGTCCTTACGATCATTATTCCATTTAGCCGCACTAATATCGGCTTCCAATTTAGTAATATCAGCATGGATAGCGATAACATTTGATACCGAGCTATCAATTTTAGCAATCAAATCATCACGACTCGATTCACTGGCATAGTCGGTTAGCTTAGTTAAACGTTCAAGATTTTTACGGTCATTTTTGATAGTAATTTTCATTGCATTAATCGAAGCTTGTTTTGCTTCAACCTGTGCGATCAGTGCACCAATTTTTTCATCACCGTCTACTGATACCAATCTATAAATTAAATCACCTTTTTTAACAGTCTGGTTATGTACAACATGGACCGATTCAACCTGTTCACCCAATAATGGGCTCAATACTGCATGCGGAGCTTTAATCGTCGAGCTGTCGGTTAAATCAGCTGGTGACCAAAAACGGTGTGCAGTGAATAACATAATGCATAGGAAAAGACCAAGCCCGACATAGATAACCGCGTTACGTAATGTCCATTGAATTACGCCTGTTTTAACTAAGATCCAGATAATGAAAACATAAGGTAGCATGATCTCCTTCATTTTTTATCTCCTTTACGACCATTAGAAATAATTTCCGAGATCCTTTGTGCAAGCAGATCCCAGCGAGTGAAAGCGATAATAATAGCGACTACCCACCAGGCTTTATGAATAAATAAACCACATAAAGACAGTGCAAAAACAAGCTGTATTTGCTGGCTAGAAATCTCTTGTGCCTTATGCACAGCAACTTCATGCAATTCCCACAACAGCCAAAGCACATAAACGAAAATCGATAGCGTGATCACAAAAATGACGCCCATAAAAATTTCAGAATCAAGTAAACCTAAAATCGTAGGGTAACCATCCACAAAATATTCAGCAGGAATTTGTTTGCCATGCACTGTTGCTAATTTTGAAATCAATACTGAAAAACTAATAAATATAGCTATATACATCATGATTTTAAGTGTTTTGAGCAATCCGCTTGCTATCTTTTTTCCTAATGTTTTTGGAGGTGCTAATTGAGCTACCTGTTCTGCCATTACCTCTGTCATACCTGAATCCTTTTGCTAATAAATTTAAAAACTTAACGATGCGGTTATAAAGTGAATGCGGTTACTGCTGTACTTACCATTCAGAATCCCTTCGCCAGTAACACCTCCACCGGTTATTTCAGCATCACCTAATGATTGATATTGGTAAGCAAGTCCAAATATCATGTCATTCTCAAGTTTTTTCTCTGCCCCCAAACCTAAACGCCATTGCGCATCTAATGGCAATGCATGGCCACGATTTTCTGAACTAAGAGGGCTACTATTAGCACTAACTCCAGAGTGTAATTTCCAACTATCAAGCTGATAACTCATCGCAACACCTGCACCATAAGTATCATCATAATCAGTAGTAAATTGACTCCACTGCTGCCAATTTGCACTCACCATTAAAGTTAAATTGGTTGATACTTGATGCTGTACACCCAGCTCTACACTTTGTGGCCAGTTAATATCTTGGTTTATATCTTTTCCTAAAACAGAGATATCTAAATCATGCTGCGCACCATAGTTATAAACTGCGCCAATATGGGTGCTGTCATTGATTTGATAAAGCGAGGATAAAGAAAAAGAGGGACTCCAGTCATTTACATCCAGCTCATACCCTGACGCTAATTCTGTTTTTAAACCGCCGTACTGCGCAATAACAGAACCACCTAAGGCTAAGCGATCATTAACTTGATAAGATGCTGAAGCTGTTAGATTCAAGGTCGTGATAGTACTTTCCTCCACGATCCCTAGACCCGCAATGCCATTATCATATTCCAGCCCTAAACCACCCGGAGAATGTAATGCAACACCGCCTACCCATTTTTCATTAAAACGTTTCGCATAAGAGATATGCGGTATAATTACCCTTGAGCTACTATTAGTACCACCTAGGTTATTATCTAATTGAAAATCACTATTCACATCTAAGTACTGCAACCCAAACATGAAACTTGAATCTTCAATGCCCGATAAACCCGCAGAGTTAGCAACGACAGCAGATGCATCTCGGTTATTAGTGACATTACTGACGCCGGCAGTCGCTGTACTTTGTGTCGTTCCAATTTGAGACAAACTTAGTCCGCCTGCATAGCTACCACTAGTGAGTGCTAATAAGGAAATTGAAACAGGATATTTGAATTTTTTTATCATTTTCGATCTACTTTTAGAATCATTTTTTGAGCCTTGAATGTGTCAATTTTTAACTACCGGTCGTAATACAAAGTACTATTAATCTACTTACAATCATCTGAAGCATAATTTTTATAGCGTTACTGAATTAACTCAGGACTTACAGGTGAATCCCGTAAAATGAGTAATGGCTGTATATCGAAATCGAAGGATGAACTGTGACAAAGCCAATCTACATGGTTGATAATATGTGGAAGAGCACGATAATCTACCTGCGCACAAGTGCGCATTTTAATCAGTAGATTACCGTACCATTGCTGGGCAATTGTTAACTCAACAATGCCCTCAACATCACTTCATTACTTGTTGGCGAACTTGTTCAAGCTGCTGTAATTTACCTTGTAACATGTAAGTATTCTGGTTGAAGTTACCAGGGTTCAATACTTGGCTCTCTTGACGCGGGTAACCAGGTAATGTGCCGATGAACTCTTGCACTTGGTTGCCTACAGGAACAAATAACCACATGTTGTCAGCCATCCAGCGTAAGTACATACCAGACTCGTGAGGTGCTTTTTCAAATGGGTCTGCACGTAAATGAACGACTTGAGGCCAGTTAGATTGGAAACGAACCGCATTGGTAATATTCCCTTCCATTGTTGCAAACGACACTTTAAAGTCGCCAGTACGAACCGCGTTTAATTCAGCATTTGCTGAGAAATAAAGCATACCGTCACGTGGTCCCTCTTCTTCTTTACCTTCAAAGTAAGGTAGGAAGTTGTAACCATCCATATGCACACGCCAGTTTTTGCCGTTGTAGTTAGCACCTTTTTCAGACTTCAATTTCTCAACAACTTTATCATCACCAGCAGCGGCCATTAATGTTGGCAGCCAATCTTTATGAGACATGATTTCGTTAATTTTAGTACCGGGGTCAATCACACCAGGCCAGCGAACTAACTGAGGAACACGCATACCACCTTCAAAAGTTGTTCCTTTTTCACCGTGGAAGAAAGTTGCACCGCCGTCAGGCCATGACACTGTTTCTGCACCGTTATCGGTTGAGTAGATAACGATAGTGTTGTCTGTAATACCTAAGTCATCGATTTTATCTAATAAAATACCGATATGATCATCATGTTCCATCATGCCATCAGCATAGATAGAGATGCCTGAAATACCTTGGTATTTCTCTTGTAAGCGAGTCCAAACGTGCATACGTGTGGTGTTGTGCCAAATAAAGAAAGGCTTTTTAGCTTTTACCGCTTTTTCCATAAAGGCTAGCGACTCTTCTAAGAACTCTTCATCAGCATTTTCCATACGCTTACGCGTCATTGGGCCTGTATCTTCAATCTTGCCATCAGCAGTTGATTTAATAACACCACGAGGACCGTATTTTTTAACGAACTCAGGATCTGTCGGGTAGTAATATGTTTCCGGCTCTTCTTCAGCATTTAAGTGGTACAGGTTACCGAAGAATTCATCAAAACCGTGCGCCGTAGGAAGATGTTTATCTTGGTCTCCCATGTGGTTTTTACCAAACTGCGCCGTCATATAACCTTGCTCTTTTAGTAGATCAGCAATAGTTGGAGTCCAATCTGGAATACCCGCATCAGAGCCAGGCATACCAATCGTTAATAAACCAGTACGGAATGGTTCTTGACCGGTTAAGAATGCAGCACGACCTGCAGTACATGATTGCTGGCCGTAATGGTCGGTGAACAATGCACCTTCATTAGCGATACGGTCGATGTTTGGCGTTTGGTAGCCCATCATGCCGTTGTTGTAAGCGCTGATATTAAAGATACCAACATCATCACCCCAAATGGCAAGGATATTAGGTTTTTCTGCGGCATTGGCAACAGCTGTCGCTGCTAACAAACCAGAACATAGAGCGATTTTATTAAAGCTAAATGATTGTTCCATACGTACTCCGATAAATTTTTTTGTTTACGAAATCAAGAATTTAAGAATGTAAGAATTTATGATTTTTTTCTTAGACCAGTGGATTATATGGAGTACCAGAATTTATTCACCGAATAGCGAGTATAACCTTTGGTTATGTGAGTGTATTAAAGAAATAGTTTATTATGATTCAACGTAAAAGATGGCTTAAGCTATATCTGGAGATAACATAGTGAACAATACTTTACACAATATTAACGCCTTAATAAATCAAGTTGATAAATCAGTGATTGGACAGCCCCATGTCATTAAAGCATTAGTAATTGGTTTGCTCACAAAAGGTCACGTCTTATTAGAAGGGTTACCAGGCACAGCAAAGACACGCTCTGTAAAGTCGCTTGCTGATACTATGAGCGCCACTTTTGGACGCGTACAATTCACTCCAGATTTACTACCTTCAGATATTACCGGCACCATTCAATACCAAGATAATAACGGCACACCACTGTTAACGTTTCAGCAAGGTCCGCTGTTTAATAACCTAGTTTTGGCTGATGAAATCAATCGAGCACCTGCAAAAGTACAAGCAGCATTATTAGAAGCTATGGCTGAAAGCACAGTAACAGTAGGCGATACTAGCCATCAGCTTGATGAAATATTTATGGTACTAGCGACTCAAAATCCGGTTGAACAAGAAGGAACTTATCCGTTACCAGAAGCGCAAATGGATCGCTTCATGATGAAAGTGAATGTTGATTATCCAGATGACAACGCTGAATTAGATATTATTCGTTTAGTAAGATCAGAAGAAGAATCAACGACAGGAACTGAAAAAAAAGCACAGCAGAAAATTGACCCTAAACAATTTTTAACAGCACGTAAACAGGTCAGTGAAATTAAAGTTTCAGAGGTGGTAGAGAGATATATGGTGGCATTAGTGATGGCAACACGTCACCCACAAAGATACCCTGACTCGCCATTATCAACATGGATTAAAACAGGATCAAGCCCGCGCGCTTCAATCGCACTGGATAAATGTGCACGCGCTCATGCATGGTTAGCAGGTCGAGATCATGTATTACCCGATGATGTAAGAAGCGTTGCACATTCAGTTTTGTCTCACCGCATAACCTTAAGTTATGACGCATTAGCCGATGATGTTGATGGTAAAGAAGTCGTGAACACCTTATTAGATTGTGTGCTTATTGGATAATTTGCGATGAATAAATCAAACCTTGATTCAAAAAAACAGCAATCCGATGCCAGATTGCATGCCAATTATCGTCGCTTAGTAAAACTGCAGGCGCTTAGCCATTCATTTCGATTGTTATCAAAGTGGCAAGCAAAGAGCCTAATGGCAGGTCGTCATCATTCGCAGTTTCGCGGCCGAGGTTTAAATTTTGAAGAGCTAAAGCATTACCAAGTCGGTGATGATATACGCAATTTAGATTGGAAAGTCACCCTCAGAACAGGGCAAGCGCATGTGCGTTTATATAGCGAAGAGAAAGATCGCAACGTGGTGATATTGGTTGATCAAGGCGCGAATATGTTCTTTGCATCAACAGATACAATGAAATCGGTTGTCGCTGCAG
>JBALXF010000599.1:0-1489 GCA_036961085.1 Psychromonas sp. | reverse complement strand
ATTCAAGCGAGTGCTTGGTAGAGCATCTTGAGCTAACATGGGGTTAATATTCGGCCAAGGTTATATAAAAACGCCCTGTAACGGTAACTAGTAAAATCTATACAAGGTTCGCCAATTCCTGCCATTCACAAGATTTTTTAATAGTGGGGCTGCAGAAATAGTTCAACGAGGAGAGCGTTTAAGCGTGAATCGGATATACGTGTCGTTAGATGATGTCCGAGTAAGTAACATCATTTTATTTATCTTGTTTATGCCGTCTCAATAATCAAGCCTCATAACGTGTTATAAATATATTCAAGGAAGAATTCAAATGCGCCATGGACAACAGATAGATGTACCAGACTCGATAAACTGGTCTGTTTTTAAAACTATAATACCTTATCTAGGCGAATATAAACTACGTATATTGTTGGCATTGCTGTTTCTGGTACTTGCCAAAATAGCCACGGTAGGCTTACCTTTTGTTCTCAAATATATTGTTGATAGCCTAGACGATAGCAAACTACAAATGGTTGCTGCACCTATTATGCTAGTCGTTACCTATGGGGTGTTACGGTTGGCATTGGTTCTATTTGGGGAGTTACGCGATACCATATTTGGTAGAGTGACTGAGCGTGCGATGCGGCGTGTCGGCTTGAGTATTTTTAATCACTTGCATCACTTGGATCTTGATTTTCATCTTAATAGACAAACGGGTGGACTATCACGTGATATGGAGCGCGGGGTAACTGGCATTGGTTTTGTGATGCGTTTTATGATTTTTAATATTATCCCAAACTTGTTAGAGCTCGGCATGGTGGTCATCATTCTGCTGGTAAACTATGGTGTTAGTTTTGCAATTGTTATTGTCTTAGCAGTGGTTTGTTATGTGGCGTACTCGATTGTAGCGACTCAATGGCGAACCACATTCATTCGTGAAGCTAATTATGCAGATTCAACCAGTAATAGCCGTGCGATAGATAGTCTTCTTAATTATGAAACAGTAAAATATTTTGGTAACGAAGCCTATGAAGCCAAACGTTATGATCACGAACTAGCTAAATGGGAGCAAGCTAAACGTAAAAATAGGTTGTCATTGTTTGCTTTAAATGCCGGACAGGCATTGATTATTGCTTGTGCAATGACTGTAATGATGACCTTGGCGGCATTGCAAGTCGCTGAGGGCAAGATGACCATAGGTGATTTTGTGTTAATTAATGCTTTTACCATGCAAATTTTTATGCCACTTAATTTCCTTGGTTTTATTTATAGAGAAATTCGAGCCTCTTTGGCTAATATCGAGCAGATGTTTGCGTTACTGGCTAAAAAACCGAAGGTGGAAGATCTGCCCAATGCACCACAACTAAAAACACAACAGGGTGAAATCTGTTTTCAGCAAGTTAGTTTTCATTATCAGGCTGAGCGTAATATCATAAATAAGGTTTCATTTTCAGTTAAATCGGGGCAAAAAATAGCAGTCGTTGGGGACAGTGGGGGTGGGAAATCTACG
>JBALXF010000598.1:566-1510 GCA_036961085.1 Psychromonas sp. | reverse complement strand
GTAGTGCGCAGCACCTCTGTAAATGAACTCAAACCGAAACGTTGTTCCGCAGTTGATTGAAGTGTGCGTGGTAGTGTTTTTAATATTTTTACAAAAAATTACCTGACTCATCTATATAAGCACATTATTTAAAAAACACTTTACCACCAATCATCTTATAGGCAGGTGTTCCGCGCACTAATGTATCGCGTGCAAAAATACTCAAACAATTCGGACATGCACAAGGTGTAACAGTGAAATCAACGGTAATACGCTCTTTAAAACACTTAATTAATGCCCCTTTGCCACCCTTACGATATTTAAATAATTGGCTTTTACATTTTGCACAGTACACATCTACCGTCGCTGTTGGACCTTTTTTATTTGGCTTTGCCATTTATATTCCTGTTGTTACTTGGAAGATATAGCACAAATATCCACCTGTTATAGCTCAATAAACAACTGATCTCAATCAATCTATGCTCATGTTAACTTTAACTTGAATCGCTTGTCTTGAAAAATTCGCATACACTGTGCCCCTCTTAAATATTACCGGATTATAAAGATGTATAAATTAGTTGCTTTAGATATCGATGGCACATTATTAAATAGTCAAAAACAATTAACGAGCAGAGTATGTGCTGCAATTGAAGCAGCTAAACAACAGGGAACACAAGTCGTCTTAGCTTCAGGCCGACCGCTAGAAGGCATGCTATCTACCGCTAAAATGCTTGGCTTAGATGGCGTCGATGACTTTATATTACCCTTCAACGGTTCTTTAATACTTAAGCCTGTCAGCAGAGAAATTATTCATAGTGCGATTTTGACAGGCAAAGATGCTATTGAATTAAAACAGTTAGCAGATAAATTAGGCGTTAATATTCTCGCTTTTTCACCAACACGTGGCTTAATAACACCAAAGCAAAACACCTACACTGACTATGAAGCAAAATTAAATAATATTG
>JBALXF010000598.1:0-556 GCA_036961085.1 Psychromonas sp. | reverse complement strand
AATATTCACTGTTCGACTTTGAGTTGCTTGATCACGATGAGCCTATATTAAAGGTAATGATGATCGATGAACCGGACTTATTGACTCAAGCAATTGCCCAGTTACCTATTTCATTGAAAGCAAAATATTCAATGGCGCGCAGCTTACCTTTTTTCTATGAATTTATGAATCCAGATAGTAATAAAGGCAAGGGAATGAAAGCACTGACAAAATACCTTAATTTAACTGCAGAGGAAGTTATTTGTGTTGGTGATGCCGAAAATGATTTAGAGATGATCCAATTTGCAGGTTTGGGTGTCGCGATGAGTAATGCAAGTGATCAAGTTAAAGCTAGTGCAAATTATATTTGTGCAAGCAATGACCAAGATGGCGTTGCCGAAGTTTTTGAAAAATACGTGTTAAATCAAATAACAGAGCCATTAGAGACCACACCATTAATGGATAGTGTGGCCTAGATAAATGCAACAGGGCTGTAATTAGTTATTTAACCTCAGTTCTGGATAATGGAATCGTAATATCTTTAAATATCAATATGTTAAAATTTAATATTATACAG
>JBALXF010000597.1:0-1513 GCA_036961085.1 Psychromonas sp. | reverse complement strand
ACATAAAATCCGCGCTTTATTATTAGCCGGAGTACGTGCCGCAGTATTATGGCGCCAAATTGGTGGTAAGCGTCGCCAACTTATCTTCTCTCGAAAAGCGATGCTGCATCAAACAAAACAGAATTTACAACGTGTTTAATGACACATTAAAATTACCAATAGACCTCAATCTGCACACTTATTTTTAGGAGCAACAAATGGAACTTTCAGGACTAACAGCTGTATCACCAGTTGATGGCCGTTACGGTAGCAAAACACAACTTTTACGTGGTATTTTTAGTGAATTTGGTTTAATCAAATTCCGAGTACAAGTAGAAGTTCGCTGGTTACAAAAACTAGCTGCGACCGATGGAATAGCAGAAGTTCCAGCTTTCTCCGATGCTGCAAATGCATATCTTGATGCTATCGTAACTAACTTCAGCGAAGTTGATGCTGCACGTGTTAAAACAATCGAAGCAACAACAAACCACGATGTTAAAGCGGTTGAGTATTTCTTAAAAGAAAAAGTTGCTGATGTAGCAGAATTACACGCGGTATCTGAATTTATTCATTTTGCTTGTACTTCAGAAGATATCAACAACCTTTCTCATGCACTTATGTTAACAACGGCTAAAACCGATGTGATCCTTCCTTACTGTAATAAACTTGTTGCAGCTATCAAGGATAAAGCACAAGAATATAAAAGCATGCCAATGATGTCTCGTACACATGGTCAGCCAGCTTCTCCAACCACGCTTGGTAAAGAAATGGCAAACGTTGCAGCACGTTTACAACGTCAGGTTATACAAATTGAAGCAACTGAAATGTTAGGTAAAACTAACGGTGCTGTTGGTAACTACAATGCTCATCTAAGTGCATACCCAGATCTTAACTGGCAAGAATTTGCAGAGCAATTTGTGACAAGTTTAGGCGTTACATTTAACCCTTTCACAACTCAAATTGAACCGCATGACTATATTGCAGAGTTATTCGATGCTATCGCACGCTTTAACACAATTCTGTTAGATTTTGACCGTGATGTATGGGGCTATATCTGCCTTGGTCACTTCAAACAAAAAACAATTGCTGGCGAAATCGGTTCTTCAACTATGCCACATAAAGTTAACCCTATTGATTTTGAAAACTCAGAAGGTAACTTAGGCTTAGCCAATGCAATTTTTGATCACTTAGCGGCGAAACTGCCTGTTTCCCGCTGGCAGCGTGATTTAACTGATTCAACTGTATTACGTAACTTAGGTGTTGCTATCGGTTACTCAGTTATTGCTTATGAATCAAGCCTTAAAGGTATCAGCAAGCTAGAAGCTAATGAACCAAACATGTTGAAAGACTTAGATTCTAATTGGGAAGTACTAGCAGAGCCTATCCAAACGGTTATGCGTCGTTACGGCATTGAGAAGCCATACGAAAAACTAAAAGAATTAACACGTGGTAAACGTGTAGATGGACCAGGCATGGCAGAGTTTATTGACACTCTTGAATTAACTGATGCTGTAAAAGCAGAGCTTAAAGCTAT
>JBALXF010000596.1:0-1529 GCA_036961085.1 Psychromonas sp. | reverse complement strand
ATATTGATACTATTTTGTTGCTCGCTAAATTCCATCGCATTACTAATTAACTTATCGAACAACTGCACGATAAAATCAGGATCTACATTAATATTAAGCGGCTTAGCAAGCTCTACATTAATCAACTCGAATTGATAATCGCTGTAGGTCATTTGATAGCCCTGCACACAAGATTCAACTAATTCATTAAAAGCAATCACTTGTTTGTCACTGCACTGAAGACTTTGCTCAATACGTGTTGCTTCACTCATGCTGGTTAAAATTTTATTAAGTTGATTAATACCCTTATCTGCGCGATCAATATATTTTTTATTTTCTGCAGATTGCGGTATTAAAGATAAATTCTCTAAAGAAGATCGCACAACGGCTACTGGCGTGCGTAATTCATGTGAAAGTCGTGAAGAAAGGTTTTCTAGATAATGATGATATTGTCCTAAACGGTTAACCATATCGGCAAGACCACGCGATAAATCACCTATTTCATCTTTCGATTTTGAAGGCGTAAATGGACTTGAAATTCTACCTTGAACATCAATCGCTATATCGGCTTGATCGCGGAGTTTTCTAACACGTCTGGCAATATTTGAAGCGAATATAACGAGTAATAAAGTAGCAATAAAAATAATGCTAAGTGCAGCATTAAAAAGTTTCTCTAAGGCTTTATTACGTAAACTAAGAATGCCATTTGTGGTCTCTTCTGCAACGACAATTCCCATTACTTTATTGCCAACCATAATCGGTTGTGCAGCGGAGATAATCATGGCTTTATTATCCTCACTAAAACGCCAGCTAGATTGCGCCTCACCTTTTAAGGCATGAGTTATGAAGTCACTGTTTAATTGGGTAGAATCGTGTAATTTATCAATAAATTCATGACTAGGTTGAGCCATAAATAGAGCGTATAGAGGTTTTAATAATTTTTCCTGTAGCTTTCCCCAAATAGAATCTTGCTCTGCTAATTGTTGTTGCTCTTTACTCCAGACACCGTTTGATTGATGGATATTGCCTGCTTTTGCTAATACCCGCTGATGGCGATCTACAACCCAAATGCGTGATTGCGTATGGCTCATGCCATTTACAATTCTTTGTATTTCTGGTGAAGGGATCAATACAGTACCGAGTTGCTGCAAATTAAGCGTATTAGAAGTTGAGATGATATTATCGATATGCCGAGTAGTTTTATCAGATACCGTTTGTAAAGAAAACCCTAGTTTATTTCCGAGCATTTCAAGCGGAAAACGAAATTCAATGTTATAGCCTTTTTCAGTAAGCTGCCAAAAACCTTGTAAACGTTTTTCACGCGCTAGCTGCACCGTATTATGAGCGCCAACAGGCTTGATATAAGCATTAAACCAGCCATTTTGATGCGCTGAAATAATATACTTTTGTAATTTCCCTTGGCGATCTGACAGCGCAATAATCAAGTGATCATTTTGGTCTAATCGCTGTACATTTTTTTTACGAAATACAGGCTTTTTATCAGTTACTTGTAAATATCCATATAAGTATCCATCACGTTTACCGACTAG
>JBALXF010000595.1:0-1530 GCA_036961085.1 Psychromonas sp. | reverse complement strand
CATAGATAATTAATCCATGAAGCATAATAAATATACGAGTCATTTAATTTACAGTGTTTTTATAACGCTTTTTGTAACTTAGCGTAATAAAAACCATCCATACCCTGTTCATTGGGTAATAATTGTCGCCCTTTATCCAAGCTATTATACTTGTCACTCAGAGGGATTAATGATGCATCGCTTTTAGTTTCTAAAAAGCTTTTGATTTGTAAATCATTTTCATCAGGTAAAATAGAACAAGTCGCATAAAGTAAAATACCACCTGGTTTTAGTTTATCCCATAAAGCATGAATAATACTTTTTTGTAGAGCTGCTAAATCAGCAATATCACTATCACGACGTAACCAACGAATATCTGGATGTCGGCGTATAACCCCAGTTGCGCTACAAGGTGCATCACAAAGAATACGATCGAACAACTCCCCTTTCCACCAGCTATCAGGCTTTGAAGCATCGCCATGAATCACAGTTGCTTGCAGGTTAAGACGATCTAGATTTTCTTGCACACGCACTAATCGTTTAGCATCAGCATCAACAGCAACCATTTGTTTGATTTTTGGTTGTAGTTCCAATGAATGTACGGTTTTACCACCAGGAGCTGCACATGCATCCAATACCAGATCTCCTGGTTGAGCATCCAAATAGTGCGCAGCTAATTGTGCAGCAGCATCTTGCACTGATACCCAGCCTTCAGTAAAGCCAGGCAGTTTATAAACATCAGTGGCTTTTTCTAAACGTAATGCATTGTCATTATCTTCAATACTAAAGCTATTTAATTCAGCTTCAGTTAATAATTTTTGGTATTGCTCACGATCATGATGTAGAGCATTAACACGTAACCACATAGGTGCCTGTAGATTATTTTCATTCATGATATCAGCAGCGACATCTTCGCCATAAGCTGCTTGCAAACGCTTAACCAACCAACTTGGATGACAGTATTGCAATGCTGGTTGTTGATCCGCTTTTTCAATTAAGCTGTCTTGCTCTCGTAAAAAATTACGCAATACACCATTAATCATACCCTTTAACGCCGGCTTTTTAAGTGCTTTAGCACCGTTAACGGTTTCGCCAACGGCTGCATGGCTAGGAATTCGCGTGTAAAGTAGTTGATAAAAACCAACTAAAATCAAAAAATGTAGGTCACGCTGCTTGCCCTTAAGTGGCTTTTGCATCAGTGAACGACAGAAAAAATCTAAACGCGGTAAAGTACGTAAAACACCATAACAAAACACTTGTAATAAGGCTTTATCCTTGGGTGAAAGATCTTGCTGCAGAGGAGGAAGCACATTGGATAATGACTGCCCTTTTTCAACAACTTGGTTTAGTGCTTTTGCAGCTAATGCTCTTACATTCATTTAATTAACCTTCTGCTTGCTGTAGTTGAGTACCTAATGCAAACAGTTCTCGACGAGAATTTAAAATATCTTGTACAGGCATCGCTTTTTTACCCGCTAATTGGATAACTTCAAGGTTTAGCACACCTTCACCAGTAACGACTTGAATACCGCTTTTATCCGCAGCTAAAAT
>JBALXF010000594.1:0-1561 GCA_036961085.1 Psychromonas sp. | reverse complement strand
CTGAGTGAATTTATTACCACGCCATAATTTTTTGGCTTTAAGTAAAAGTTTATTCGCGATATCAATTTTAGCTTGCATGCCAAAGGGATAAGATGATCGAGTGTCAGCCCAATCCAAGCGACCTTCGATATCAATAATGGTTGCTTGATAATATTCTTCGATGACTTCATGGCGCGCAAACTGAATTAATAGGTAGGTGAATGAGATGATAAGTACGATTGTCAAAAGGATATTCATGCCTGTCTCCTTAACTAATACGACCATATAACTAGCTCTTAGGTGCAAACAGTATAGGAACAATAAAAGCCCTTTACGAAAAATATTTACCTGGTGAGGGGCTTACCTTAAATTAAAGGGGCGGTAAGTGAGTTTATGTGGGCGTTTTTTACTATCAAGAACCGTTAAATTGTATTTTATTTTCTGAAGTTTATTACTACTACTAAATTATTGTGCGCATAAAAAAAGAGGTTAGCAGATATTTACCTGCTAACCTCTTCATTTCTAAGATACCGATTCAGCTAATAAAAGGCTACAAATCAAACTCTTTATAGTCCTTGTATTTAATGCCAAAGAACAAGGTATATAACACAGGTACGATTAACAGAGTCAGTATAGTTGCAACACCTAAACCAAACATGATCACGGCTGCCATTGACTCAAAGAACGGGTCAGACACTAGTGGTAACATCCCTAAGATTGTTGTCGCAGCAGCCATACAAACAGGTCTCACACGACTTACTGTTGATTGGAAAACCGCTCTATAGGGCTCAACACCTTGTTCAATTTCTAGGTTAATTTGATCTAATAATACGATACCATTTTTCAATAACATACCTGAAAGACTTAACATACCTAATAACGCCATAAAGCCAAAGGGTGTCCCCATGATTAAAAGACCACTGGTAATACCGATCATAGCAAGCGGCACACAACACCAAATTACTAAAGGTTTACGCAGTGAATTAAATAGGAATACCGTGATCAAAAACATGATCAAGAATCCCATTGGTAACGAGGCAAATAGAGCTGCACCAGCATCACCTGAAGACTCATTTTCACCACCCCAGTCAAGTTCATAACCGAGTGGGAAATCTAGAGCTTCAATTTTAGGAGCAACAATTGCAAACAGTTCTGCAGGTAAAATATCAGTTTCAAAATCTGCATCTGCAAAGACGGTTAAAGTACGTTTTTTATCACGACGTTGTATAATTGGATCTTCAAATTTAACCTCAAATCCGTTTACCACTTGTTGTAAGGGAACATAAGCTGCAAGCGATGGGCTCCAAATACGCAAACCTTCCATTGAACCAATATCAACACGCTCGCTATCGGGTAGACGTGTAACAATAGGTAATAGTTTTGTGCCTTCACGGTACAAACCAGTGGCTAAGCCAGAGAATGCAAATTGTAATGTTTGATCAACATCCGATTTACTAATACCTAGACGTCTTGCTTGAGATTCATTGAATTTAGGTTCAATGTACTTAACCCTTTCACGCCAATCATGACGAACATTAACTGTTCCAGGTTCCTCATTAAGCACCGTCATTACCTGCGATGC
>JBALXF010000593.1:0-1575 GCA_036961085.1 Psychromonas sp. | reverse complement strand
AGTTTTCAACTTCACCCTGGTAAAAACCATTAATTGCAGTCTGCTCGGATTTATGACCTTGAGAGCGCTTAATTTTTAAGAATAATGTTAACGCTTTCTCTAAACCTGCAAAATGTTCAAACCAAGTTTGCGCATCTTTCTGGCGAACTTGTAAATCTTTCGCTAACCAATAATGAAATTGTGGTAAATCGAAATTACAGTTACCACTCGGGATAAAGAAGCGTTGTTTCAGTGAAGTTAAAAAGCGGTTATTTTTAAAGAAACGCAGCTGTTTAGGCATTTTTGAGACAGAGGAAATTAAGTCTTCCATTTCGCTAATTAATCCTAATACCGCATTATCATCGACTTCTTTAAGGCCAAGCCAAGTATTAACCTGATCAGATAAAATGCGTAAATCTTTAGTTAAATCATGGCGAATATCACAACGCTCACTTAGCTCTAATAATTCGAAAAAAGCTTTAAAAAAGGCAGTAATATCACTCTCTGTCTCAAAAGAAATACTCTTTTTTATTTGTAAGAAAAGAAATTCAAAGCGTAAATAACTACGTGTTTTCTCATTTAATGGGTATTCAAAAGCAATCATTTTATAATATTTTATCTCTGAGAATAAAATATAAGCGTACAGCAAAATCTGTTTAACTGGAAATAAATGTCCAGTATTTTTCGCTTATCGTTAATATTTTTTTAGTTGTCTAAATTGCCTATCTAGCACTATTACTTGGTTTTGTAATTGTGCAATTGATAATACACTGTTATCAATACAATAATCTGCTTTTTGTAGTCGTGATGAACGGCTTATTTGGCTGTTGATCACCGCTTTTATGCCTTCCTCTGATGCGTCATCTCTTTTACTTGCACGTTCTATTTGAAGTTCAACAGAAACATCAATGACCAAATTAAAATCAGTCATACTCTCTAGCTTATTTTCAAATAATAGGGGAGCCTCAAATATAGCGTAATCACCACCGACTTCAGATAATTGTTTAATCATCTGTTTCCTTATCAGTGGATGCAGAAGGTCATTTAACCATTTTTTATGTGCCTCATTACTAAAAATTAATTGTCGCAGGAGCTTACGATTTAATTCACCTTCTATTAAGATATTATCACCAAAATGATCGGCTATTTTTCGCAGTGCGGGCTGCCCTCTCTCAACAACTTGCCTAGCCACTATATCTGCATCCACTATCTCGATACCTAACTCATGGAAAAATTTAGAAACCGTAGACTTTCCACTACCGATTCCCCCGGTTAGACCAATAATTAGCGTCATACTCATCCTTTCATATCAGATTTAAATTTTTTTGCTTATGCTTTATAGGCTTACGATTTTGCCATAATACTTTAAGATATATACCCATGATACTTCAAGATGCAAAGTCAGCAAGGAAAATTGTGCCGAGGTACTAGGCATAAAATTGAAGCCTAGTCGCTCTAAGTCGATGTTTTATAACAACGTAGATTGGTGCAATTTTCCTTGCCCTACGGGGCTCAAGCTCGAAAACCAGTTCTACGTTACAACAATCGAAAGGAGTGACCATTTAAGAATTAAAGTCTTTTATTTAATTCTACCGA
>JBALXF010000592.1:0-1581 GCA_036961085.1 Psychromonas sp. | reverse complement strand
AATGCTGATTGCGCCATTGCTAATAATGGAAAAATTACTGTAGTCGTACAGTTAATTTTAAGCTGATTTGTAATTGGGGTTACTAGGCTAAGAGTATGTGATTGCAGCGCAGCGTTAAGAGATCTAGTTCAAAATTTAAGCGAAAAAAAAGCCTTTACATTAATAATGTGAAGGCCCTATAAATATCTGTTTGTGTTATTAACTAATCTTGTATATTCATACGCTGTTGTTAATAATAGGTATTTTAATGTTGAGTATTATCTTGACCATCTAAAAGGATTTTTAAATCCTCTAATTCAAAACGATAATCTGAAGCACAATATTCACAATGCATATCGATGCTGCCATGATCCTTTAAGATTTCGAGAATTTCCTCTGGTGTTATTGAAGCTAAAGAAGTTAAGCAACGCTCTTTTGAACAACTACATTTGAAGCTAATTGGCTGTGCTTCAAATAAACGTACTTGTTCTTCATGGTATAAGCGGAAAAGTAAATCTTCGCTACTTAATGTATACAATTCATCTGCTTTTACAGTTGATGCTAATGCAGATACATGGCTAAAGTCTGCTTCATGATCTTCATTTACAGCAGGCAGTGTTTGTATAAACAAACCCGCAGCCTGAGCTGTATCTTGGCTATTTGCATGTAGAATAATACGCGTATCTAATTGCTCTGATTGAACGAAATAAGCTTCTAAACAGGCGCTTAGTGAATCTTTTTCTAATGCGACAATACCTTGATAGCGCTCACCTTCATCTGGTGTGATGGTGATCATAAGGTTGCCTTCACCTACAAGTTGGCTAAAAGATAAGCCTTTTGTTTCGCCTTTTACACGCGCAGTACCACGTACTTGAAGATCTTGGTTTGCATTGATTACAGCTAAACTCAAAGGACCATCTCCTTGTAGTTGTACTGCAATTTTTCCTTGGAATTTTAATGTTGCAGTTAACAGGCTGGTTGCAATTAACAACTCACCAAGTACGTTCGCAACTTCAGTCGTATAATCATGGTTTTTGATGATTTCCTTGAAACTACTGTGTGCTTGAGCTATTTCGCCACGAATTTGGTAGTCATCAAAAAGAAATCGTTGTAGTTGGTCAGTCATAGTGTTTGCTCTCTGTTAATTATCTACTCTGTATTTTACAAAGTGTATTTTACTCAAAATTTGCCGTATTACGTTGTGCTTTGGCTTGAATTAATTCACGACGTTGTTTTTTATTGGGTTTTCGCTCGGGATGAGGTGCATTCTGTAAACTTAGTTTACGTAATGTCTGATACTCATCGCGTTTTTTTATGCTTTCTTGGGTCTCTTGATATAAGGTTTCAGCGATAGGTGCACCACGACGTTGATCGTATAGTATCTCTACCGACACTTGTTTGATAACATCACCTTGACGAATATTTAATAATGCACCGAGTTCGACAATTTTACTCGCTTTACCACGTTGACCGTTATAATGAACTTTGCCACCCTGAATCATATCGCGGGCGATGCTGCGTGTTTTATAGAAACGTGCTGCCCATAACCATTTATCCAAACGGATTTTCTTTTCTGTCATTTTTCGCCCTTTGTGCTGATAT
>JBALXF010000591.1:0-1649 GCA_036961085.1 Psychromonas sp. | reverse complement strand
GGTGCTGATTGCATGTACCTTGATATTAGCCATAAATCAAAAGAGTTTATTGTTAAACATTTTCCAACTATTTATCGTCGCTGTTTATTGCTTGGTATTGATATATCACATCAACCAATACCTATTGTTCCAGCTGCACATTATAGTTGTGGTGGAGTGATGATCGATCATCATGGACAGACCGATATTGATGGTTTATATGCCATTGGTGAAGTTTCTTATACAGGTTTACATGGCGCCAATCGTCTTGCTTCTAATTCATTGTTGGAATGTATCGTTTATGCACACGCATGTGCAAAAGATATTATTAATCGCATTCCATTTTACAAACAACGTAAATTTGCGGAGATTCCACATTGGGATGATAGCCAAGTTGATAACTCTGACGAAGAAGTTGTTATTCAGCATAACTGGCATGAGTTACGACTATTTATGTGGGATTATGTAGGTATCGTTCGTACCGATAAACGTCTACAGCGCGCACTTCGTCGAGTGCAATTATTACAACAAGAAATAGACGAGTATTACGGAAACTTTAAAGTTGGAAACAACTTATTAGAACTAAGAAACTTAGTGCAGGTAGCTGAGATAATAATCAAAAGTGCGATGCAACGTAAAGAGAGTCGAGGCTTGCATTATAATGTTGACTACCCTGAGCAATTAAAAAATCCAAAGCCTACAATTTTAAGACCGAATAAAGACTAATCATGATCAAGACAGCCCGGTATTAATAAGCCGGGCTAACAATCGATATTGCTCTGTAGTCACCGCATCCCTATAGATTACCACCAGCTTTTTAGAATTTATCTTCGATGTTGACAACTGTCCTAATTCCAATGGGATAACTTGTAGATATAAATACACGCAAAAACCATTATAAAAAGAATTTTTACTAATTCGCCCTGTTAATGGATTCTTATTTTTCAAGGTCAACTCAAGCTCCCCACTGTCATTTAACTTCAATGAGCAAGTCTGCGCATAAACCTTTACCCCTGCGTAAATAGCAATAATTAATAAAATAAGAGAACAGGAGACTGATAACCAATTGCTATCAAAAAGCAGAAATATAAGAAGAATAATCGAGGAATAGAGACAGAAAACAAAAACACCCCCATAAACAGAGGTGTTAACGAATATATTATACTTTAACGCGGTTGAGGACGACATTAACTATCTTAGCCAGTTCTTGATCTGGGCACTTTTCATGTCCCATAAACCATGCGAATAACTCAGGATCTTCACAAGTTAATAAACGCTGAAAAGTTAACTTATCAGAATCAGATAAATCATCAAAAGATTCTTTTACGAAAGGCATAAATAATACATCAAGCTCTAACATTCCACGGCGACATGCCCATAATAATCGTGACTTATTGACCACTTCAGCCATTTCATAATTCCCTGTTTCAAATAAAGTATGCAGATATCATAACAATAACAAAATATTAACAGCAACTACTGACAAATAAGGTTGTGAGCTATACCATGATATACGAAGGCTGTTTGTCTCTATAAGGGGTAACTTCCTTATAATGACTAAATAACACTTTAATAAATAAAGATTAATTGTTTTTTATTTAGGCATTTATATAATTAATGATTTCTACTTTTCCAAACAGCTTAAAGTATATATACCCATGATACTTCAA
>JBALXF010000590.1:0-1666 GCA_036961085.1 Psychromonas sp. | reverse complement strand
CTATAACTATAACTATAACTATAACTATAACTAAAAGCTATTGAGGTATTTGTTGGCTAATACAATGAATATTGCCACCTCCTAGTAATACTTCGTGAGCGGGTAACAAAATAATCTTATATTCAGGCATTAAGTCAGCTAATATGTTTGCTACAACTTTATCTTGTTTTTCATCCAAGGCAGGTAAAAAAAGGTTATTATTTACCATTAGAAAGTTGGCATAAGAGCCCGCAAGTCTCTCATTACCCTGACGTACCATTCCATCTGAAGGTGCTATTTCAGAAGCTTCTTTATCCGTCATGTATAAAGGGCCTGGTATAGGTAGTTTAGTGACTTCTATTTGTCTCCCTTTTGCATCAACACTGCTGGTTAATATTTCGAATGCTTGTTGTGAAATTTCATACTGAGGATCGCTTGAATCATCCGTCCAACTTAAGACCACCTTTGCAGGTCCGACAACATGCATCAAGTTATCAACGTGACCATCGGTTTCATCATTGTATAATCCACGTGGGATCCAAACGATTTTTTTGATCCCAAGATATTCAGATAATAATTTTTCGATTTCATTTTTGTCTAAATGAGGATTGCGTCCAGGACTTAATAAACACTCTTCTGTGGTATATAAAGTACCTTCGCCATCGGTATGAATCGCACCACCTTCCAAAACAAAAGGGGCTTGATAATAATCTAGACTTAATAAATCGCTTATTTTTCTCGCCACTTGATCATCGTTATTCCATGGAGAGTAGAGTCCATTAAAATCACCACCCCAGGAATTGAATTGCCAACTGACAGCACGTCGTTCACCTGAATTATTAGTTAATACGGTGGGGCCAATATCGCGCATCCAAGCATCGTTATAGTCCATTTCAATCAATTCAATGGAGGCATCTAATATCTGTTTTGCGTCCGAATATTGTTGTTCGCTAACAATCATTGAAACGGGTACTACCTCATTGATCGCATTGGCAATAGCTGCAAAAGCTTTTTGTGCGGGTTTACCCTGTAAACGCCAGTTATCTGGACGCTCAGGCCATGCTAGCCAAACTGCTTGCTGAGGCGCATATTCAGCTGGGAAATAGAAACCATCTTGTTGTGGGCTTGTATTGAGTTCCATATTTATCCTAATTCAGTTAATTAAATGGCTAGAGAATTGATATTGTTATATAAATCAGGTCTGCGATCTCTAAATAAACCCCAGCTATGGCGGGCAGTTGCTGTGGCATTTAAATCAATTTGTGCATAGATAATAGTTTCATCATCACGACTCGCTTCGGCGAGCTTATGGCCAGTATGGTCGGTGATAAAAGAGGAGCCATAGAAGGTGATTTGGGTGTCGTCATCAAGCTCAACACCGGTTCTATTAGCGGCTATCACAGGCACTAAGTTTGCAGCAGAGTGGCCTTGCATTGTGCGCTGCCAATGGTCTTTAGAATCTAAACTTGGATCCTGTGGCTCTGAGCCAATCGCGGTAGGATAAAAAATTGCTTCTGCGCCATCAAGCACTAAACTACGCGCTAGTTCTGGGAACCATTGATCCCAGCAAATGCCAGCACCGAAGCGACCAAATTTTGTATTCCAGACTTTAAAACCGGTATCTCCGGGACTAAAGTAAAACTTTTCACTATAACCTTGTCCGTCAGGAATATGTGATTTGCGATAA
>JBALXF010000058.1:0-10585 GCA_036961085.1 Psychromonas sp. | reverse complement strand
ATTGACTATAGAAGATGAATATTCACTTAGATGAACTTCAGCAAATAGTAGACCCGAATAGGGACGCTCACTACTAACTTCTTCTTCAATTTCTATGTCAGAAGGTGTCCACATTTTCTGACCCAAAGTAACGCCCCAATTTTTTTGGGTTTTATCATATAAAGGTAAAATGCTGGCGATGTATTTAATAGGAAGAGGCTCGAGTTGATTAATATCAACTTCACTTGACGAATTGAATTTTAGAAAGACACCACTACTATATTCTCTATCAGTACCGGTTAGGCTGTCATTGTCAATAGTTAAAGAAATATTACCACTGTTAAAATCTTCTGCAGATGTAGAAAAAGAGAGTAATACAGTAATCAGTATTAAACTGGCGATTGTGACTTGATAAAGTATCCACCCTAGTGAACGTTGAGCTATATTTTTTAACATATTATTTTCCGAAACGGCTATTAGCCGTTGTTTTGCTAACTAAATTATTTGTTGCAGAGACATTAAAATAGAATCCCTTGTTTTTTAGCGTTATGATTGAAGGCTGTACCAAAGGGCATAGGTAAAGTTGATTAATTCAATTGATTTTAATGTCATTGTTTTACATCCTTGGTATATAAATGAAACATGGTATACTTTAGTAACCGATGCCGAGTAATATAAATCTTCAGTATCATAAAGACAAGTACGTACCATTTTGATAGTTAATTACCTAAAGGTGCCTAATGACTGATTTAAAGGCTTTAAAGCAAGAAAATAATATTGAATTAAGTGTTGAGAGCTGTGGGAGTGCCGAATTCAATGAGTGTCCTGTGTCTACTGCGATAGATGTGATTGGTGGGAAATGGAAAGTAATTATTCTTTATCAACTTAGAGATAAAACTTTAAGGTTCGGTGAGTTGCGTAAAATGATCCCTAAAATCACTCAAAAAATGCTTGCTCAGCAATTACGAGAACTAGAAAAAAATAAACTAGTTGATAGGAAAGTGTATGCAGAAGTTCCGCCTAGGGTGGAATACACATCTACTGAACTTGCTGAAAAACTCAATCCAGCATTAGATATGTTGTGTGAGTGGGGTGGTGAATATCAACTTGTTCATAAACAAAGCGATAAATAAGAATATGTTTGAGCAGTGAAAGAATAATGGCTAGATACAGAAAAGATATTGATTTTAAAAGGATATATCATCAGATTATTATCTGATTACAACAAATGTAATCAAAGTAATTTATCCTTGTTGGTGAATATCCATACCTTTTGATTGTTCAGCCCCATTGAAAATGGGGTTTAACAATGTTGAAGGGGACTTATGTCTGGCCTTTGTCTGTAACGTTAATTGTGTCAGTAAAAATATTCTGACACGCATATGCCCTCAATCAATTATTGAGTCACTTATTTTTAGTTTTTAAGTAGATTAGAAGAGCGGTTTTGACTTAGCTTCTTAGGTGGGGAAGGCGACGTTGCAAGTTACAAATATTCTTTATCTCTCTAAAAAGTGGCCAAAATCACTTAGCCACAACACACACAAAATTAGCACTCAGTTGAATGTCCAGCCGCAATAGCTGCATTCAATAAATGCTGACCTATAAATGGATCTTGAACTGCGATTCTTTATCTCTCTAAAAAGTGGCCAAAATCACTTAGCCACAGCACACGCAATATTATTAGCATTTATTGAATGTCCAGCAGGAATCGCTGCATTCAATAAATGCTGACCTACAAATAAATCTTGAACTGCGATTCTTTATCTCTCTAAAAAGTGGCCAAAATCACTTAGCCATAGCACTCTCAACATTAGCACTCAATTGAATGTCCAGCAGGAATCGCTGCATTCAATAAATGCTGACCTACAAATAAATCTTGAACTGCGATTCTTTATCTCTCTAAAAAGTGGCCAAAATCACTTATCCACAGCACACGCAACATTAGCACTCAATTGAATGTCCAGCAGCAATAGCTGCATTCAATAAATGTTGACCTACAAATAAATCTTGAACTGCAATGCCTGAACTATCAAAAATAGTAATATCAGTATCATTTTTGCGTCCTTGCGCGCGTCCAGATAATACCTCTCCAATCATGGTCAATTTATCAATCATCACATTTTTGTCGCCATGTTGAAACTCGCCAATCACCACAGACTGTGAACAAAAATCACAATATAAATCCGCACTATTAAACAGGGCTGCAGGCAGTTCTTGTTTACCTTTAGTGTCGACGCCCATTGCTGAAATATGAGTGCCCGGTTGCACCCATTCTGCAGAAAATAACGCTTCACGTGCAGTGGTGGCGGTAATAATGATATCAGCAGCTCGGCAGGCTTGTTCTGCATTTTCAACTTGGGCATGAATGCCAACGCCTGCTAATTTCTTGACCATCGCTTGTGCTTTTTCATTATTGCGCCCGACAACCAGCACTTCTCGAATATCCCGAACAAGACATACAGCAACACATTCATAGAATGCCTGATGACCTGTTCCAAAAATAGCTAAACAACTCGCTTGTTCACGTGCCAATACAGATACTGCAACTGCATCTGCAGCAGCTGTTCGATAGGCATTCACGGCACTACCTTCAATCACTGCATCAAGGAGTCCGGTTTCTGGATCTAATAAAAAAATGGTGGAAGCATGACAAGGTATATTCTTTGCAATATTACTCGGCCAATAACTTCCAGTTTTCCAGCCAACTAGCTTTTCTGTATGGGCAGATTTAAGCGAAAAAATACTATTTTCAGAATGTCCCTGTGCAATTACAACCGGGAATAATTTAGCTTGTTCACTTGCTGCGATAAATGCAGCTGATACTGCAGAAAACGCGAGTTCATGAGTTATCAATTGACTAGATAGAGCTTCACTGATGTATTTCATATATTGTTAATTTTCCTTTTGATTTACTACCAGCCTTGAATTCGTTGCCAGTAATCAAGTTCAACCTGATCTGAATTTCCCACATAGTAACCAGCATGCATGGCAGCTGTCGCACATGCATGATTAGGTAGAATTCGTAGTTGCGTACCTACCATGATATCCGGTAATTTACCGCCATCGATGCTCGCAACAATGCCATGCTCTTGGTTGGTTGTAATAACTTGTAGACCTGGAATAATATTACCCTCGATATCGCATACTAAACCATAATCACAATCTTTGGCTTGTGAAGCAGTACCTCTATCTTGTGATAATGACATCCAACCAGCGTCAATAAATAACCAATCTTTATCTTCATTATGGCCAATTACACTGGTCACAACCGATAAGGCTATATCGTCATATTGGCACACTCCGATACCTGCCATCACTAAATCGAAAAAGGTATAAACACCCGCTCTGACTTCTGTTACGCCATCTAAATTCTTGGCAAAATGGGCTGTAGGCGTCGAACCAACACTCACCACAGGACAGGGGAGTCCGCATTCAATCAGTTGAGTAGCAGCACTCACAGCAGCAAAACGCTCACCTTCAGCGGCAGCAACTAACGCTTCTTCACTGTTGCAATCATAAGATTCTCCTGCATGAGTGAGGACTCCTCGGAATTCGGCACCATCTTGATGGAGAATGGTTGCGATCTCAATTAATCGAATATCATCAGGTTGAATACCGCCACGATGACCATCACAGTCAATTTCCAATAAGGTAGGGATTTTAATGTTATGAGTCTGGCAATATTCAGTTACCGCTTTAGCTTGCGAGACGCTGTCCAGTAAGATGCTGATGTTTACACCTTGATTAAGCAGTGCGTGAATACGTGGTAATTTTTGTGGCGCAATGCCAACTGCATAGATTAGGTTGGTATAACCTGCGTCAGCAAATACTTCAGCCTCTTTCACTGTTGAAACCGTAGCAGGTGAATTAAAATCAGCTAACACATGTCGAGCTCCCTCAATGGATTTCACCGTTTTTAAATGTGGTCTCAATACCACATCATAGGGGGCTAATTTGGCTCTGAGAGAAAAAACGTTTGCATCGAATTTTGCTTTATCAATGAATAAAAAAGGGGTGTCTATCTTTGCTAGACATGTACTGATTGACATTGTAGTAGCTCCTTATATTTAGTTATCGATTTATTATGGTACCTATTGTGCTGTATAGAGCTTTAAAGTTATATTAACAATTACTAACTATTATATTAGGTTTGAACTTAATGCTTACCAGCGAAGACTTGCGTTTTTTTTATACCATTTCGACTCAACCCTCGTTAACAGCGGCTGCTCGTAAACTCAATGTAACCCCTCCATCAGTAACACTGCGTCTACAAGCTATTGAATCGAAACTGGACGTTAAATTGATACAACGCCATGCGAGGGGAATCGGCCTGACTGAGGAGGGTTATTTACTGCAGAGTAAAGCATGCTTCATCATTGAAGAAATGGATCAGATACAAACATTAATGGCGAGTAAAAAGAACCTTATCAACGGGACATTAAAAGTATTAGCGCCATTGGGATTTGGTAATGATTACATCGCCCCCTTAGTTGCTGAGTTCCAACAACAGAATCGAAACTTAAGCGTCGACCTCGAGCTATCTGACAAACCGAGTTGGGCAGAAAGTCATAAATGGGATGTTATCATCTACATTGGTCAATTACGTGACTCGACATTAAAGCTAGCAACGCTTGCACCTAATCAGCGTTTTCTTTGTGCTTCACCTGAGTATCTAAAACGCCATGGTATGATCACATCACCACAAGATTTGAAGCTTCATACATGTATTTCATTACGTGAGAATAGTGAAGATGTGACGTTATGGCGTTTCACTGATAATGACAGTGCACAGCAAACGTCATTTCGTATTACCCCTACCTTTACCAGTAATGAAGGTAGCATTGTTAAAAACTGGGCAATTGCAGGACTCGGTATCATCATGCGCTCAGAATGGGATGTGCAACCCGAATTAGATAGTGGTGCATTAGTGCGATTATTGCCAAGTTACAGTTTGCCGAGTGCCGATATCGTGGCTTTATTAGGCACTGACGTACGCTCTCGCTCAGCAAGAACATCGCATTTTTTGCAATTATTAAAAGCACGTTTTGCAGAACAACCTTGGTTAAAGTCTAAGCAGTAATATAAATATAAAAGGGGGGATTCGGCCACTTTTTTAGCTGAGTAATTGTACTATCTTTTGGCTTTTGCTAGGGGATTGAAAGAATAATGCCAGCGCTAGAAAGAACTCAAATGCCAGCATAGATACGTTACATGTTGTCTTTAGCGATAGCACTAATAAAGAAGCCAAAATATATTATGCAGCGCAAATACAGATTGAAAATAAGCAGTTATTGTCTGAATTTCGGGGGAAACTATTCGACTTAGTA
This sequence comes from Psychromonas sp., assembly GCA_036961085.1. Classification (GTDB taxonomy): domain Bacteria; phylum Pseudomonadota; class Gammaproteobacteria; order Enterobacterales; family Psychromonadaceae; genus Psychromonas. The sequence continues at coordinate 5,279 of JBALXF010000058.1, read as the reverse complement.
CAAAGGCAACTTAAGGGGGAAAACCCTATAACACGACAAAAGATACATGCTAGCTTGTTTTCTCAGTACCAGATAAAACTACTGAAGATTTGAGTGAAACAATAAAGTATTTGTCTGACTTAGGTGCTGTATAGATTATTAGATTACTGATGAACAAAACGCAAACAAGGATGGCGCTTTATTCTTTTGATGGCCCAATACATAAAGACACTTAATCAACTAATCAGTAAAATCATCGACCCATTCTGGACTATAGGTCTTAATAATGCTCGTCATTGCATCCATGACTATCTGACGGTGTTCTTCAGAAACATCTTTCATTGCTTTATTCACGGATTGGGTAAGTACAGGTTTTAGTTGATCATGCACCTTTTTACCAAAGACAGTTAAAAAAATTCGCTTGGCATTTTTATTGAGAGGATCACTGCTCATGGCTACGTATTCATTGCGGGTAGCGTGACGAATTAAGCTAGAAATTGTACCTTTACTTCTTGCCATTCTCTTAGCCAATATCGAAGGGCGTAAACCATCCTCATATTCCAATTCCATTAACAAAAGCAGTTGCTCTACATTGATCTTGTCATTGATTTTATTAATTTCTACTTGAATGTCGTTGTGCAATAAACGCATTGCAATCCAAGTGAAACCTGCGGTGTAGCGATTGTCCTCTGAAGATGACATAAGGCCTCGATATTTAATGAATTATTGTTGTTCCACATCATACCTTTTAATGGTCATTATGCAAAAAACATAGAAATCACGTGTGGAAATAAATTTACCTCACAATAAGATTTGATATAAAAGTTTCTGAGCATTTACTGCCCGTAGGACTTACCTATTATTTTTAATAATAGTGATGACTTGTTAGTGAAGTTGTGAATTTATGTAGTTACACAGAGTTTCTACTTGATCAAATAAAGAGGATAAAATCCGGGATTTCTATTCGGATTTTATTAGTCCCATGATAAGCCTCAATATTAATATTAGTTAACCTAATTGGCATGCAAGCCCATACAGACTTGCTACCTAGTTTGTTTTATTTTTCTTGTTTAGCACGTTGATCTTTTACTACATCAATTGCCGCAGTATAGAGCTTCACAAAGTGATCGTAAGGAGCAGGTAATTCACTGCGCATACGACTGTTGATTGCAACAATAGTACCAGATTCAGGATCTGCCCATACTAGCTGTCCACCCCAGCCGCTGTGGCCTAAACCGTATTCATTCATGATTGCTGATTTGTAATAACGACCTTCTACCGCAGTCAAATCAGCTGGCACAACTTCACCGGCTTCTTGTGAATCTATTATATCCTGTTTGCTTTGTTCAACATCGGCAATTAATAGACGACCATATCGTGCAAAGTCAATCGTTGATGACATCATCGATGCGCCAATTACAGGAGTACCATCGAAGTCGGTACCCATATAAACGGTATTTTCACCCTCAATATCATGCATTAAGTTACGCACTTGTTGGCTAAGTGGGATGCCTGTTGCACTTTCTAAAATAAGACCTAACACGCTGGTATTAATGGTTGCATAGTTAGCTATTTCACCATCCCATTGATTGGTTTCACCAGCAGCTTGAATGGCAGGGATAAAGTCACGTAACGTTTCACGTTTGTCATTACGTTGTAAACCAATAACACGCTCGTCGCGGTCAAACATAATTAACGCTTCTTTGTCTCCAGTGTAAGCAGCTAACTCTGCGACATTGTGATTAACGGCCATTGCCGCCACATCTGCCACGGTACGCCCTTTAAAACCAGTACCTATGTTAGGAATGTATTTTTCAACTTTATCATCCATGCTCACTTTACCATCTTTAAGTGCTTTGCTTAGTAGTACGTAACCAATTGACTTGGTTGATGACTGATTTGAAAACGTGGTATTGCGGTCGGCATCACGGTAATGCTCTAATAAAACATCGCCATCTTTATTCATGATAACAATCGAACCAACGGCTGGGTGATTCATAATGCGTGCTACAGAAGGAATTTCATGCAAGTCGTAATCACGTTTTTGGTGATCAACTTTAAAAACATCTTGAGCATTTACTGCCATTACATTGGGTGTGATGGTGTTTAGCTGGCCTAAACCTTCTGCACGTTGTTGTTGCCAAGTATCAATATTCAAAGGTACTTGATTTGAGGGTGCATTATTTGCAGCTTGTGCCATGCCCATTGTTGTTGCTAATGAGATTGCAATGACGATTGCTTTGATTGATGTTTTCATGGTTAATTCCTCTTTATTAAAATAGTTTGTTGAATTCGGTTTTTGTTGAAAGCAAGGTCATTATCTATAACTATTAAAATAGTTGTTAATAGCATTCCTATGGTTTATTAAGAGGAACGTAAAGCCAGTTACGTAATAACTATAGTTTGCCTAATCTGTTTGATGTCCTGCAACAGAAAATATTCGTTATAATCATAGTAAACATTTTAAAAGGTGCTGTTAGTGAAGTTAAGTAGGTTCCATAAATCCAACTTATCAAAATCTAAATAAAAGTTTAGGGGGAATGGCTGGAGATGATTCTGGTGCTGTTAGAAGGCATTTTCCGTTTCCAATAAAAACCCTACGTTAGTATCGTAGGGTGTTAATTTTATTAATGAAAGCAACAGACTTAATTTTATATTTCAGTTACCTAGATGATTTTTATTTTAGCGATTTAGCAAGTGTTCTTGCGAACGTAAAGGTGCTGTAAGTACTGTTTGTTGCAAAAGAGGCAACGACAAGGTCTTTACTTGGAGAAATGTAAAGTGTTTGCCCATGGAATCCTGCTTTTGCAAAATCTTTATCGGTAGTTACCGCATCCCACTGGTAAGTGGATGATTCTAAATCTCCCATGAAGTAATCGTTAAAATAGTCGAAGCCCATTCCTGCTTTGATATTTTCAGGGCGACCCGCAGTCTGAAAGCGTTCAACAATGTTATTTGAGATTACTTGATGTTGGCTAATCTGGTTCCAACTTGGTGTAAATAACATGCCGTAGCGACCGAGATCACGTAACGTAGAGCTGATTGCACCATGTGAGCCGGGTGCGCCAGATTTAGAAACCATTAGGTTCGCATCAGACTCCGCGCCTATATGTTGCCAAACTTGCTCACTGATCACATCTGCATAAGATTGTCCGGTCATTTTCTCAACTAACCAACCCAATACAAAAGTATTCACAGAAGTATATTCATGTTTTTGACCCGCAGGTTTTTGGCGTTTTAATGAAGCGATATAATCATAAGTTGAATCCATGGTGATATCCGTTTTTGCAACTAAGCCAAGGCTTGATTCATACAGTCCATAGGGTGATTTTGGATTAGTGTAAGCTTCTGGATCATCCGCTTCAAGGCCTGTCATACCAGAGGTCATATCTAAAATATCGATAACGGTGGTGCCAGCCCAATCAGTTCCTTTTAATTCAGGAATATATTTTTCGATAGGTTGTTTCACATCAACTTGCCCCTTGGCTTCAAGCATAGCGACTAACGTGCCTGCCATGCTTTTCGAAACAGACCACCAAATATGTTTGTCTGTTGGTTGCATACGAGGGTATTTTTCATATACAACTTCCCCTTTATAAATAACAATCACGCCATCCATGTGATCTTCTGTCCATTCATCCAACGAGATTTTACCATAAGGTGTTTGTGCTTCTATTTTACCAATGTTTTCATCGATTTTCGTTGCTAGCTGAGAAACTTGACCTGTACGTGCAATGGTATTATTGGGAAAAAATTGTGGCATATTCAAATAAACATAACGTGTAACATCTTCAATGTTTTGGTAAGTATTGATATCAAATTTACTAATCAACTGTGCCGATTCTTGTTTGCTATAACCGTCATGTGGTGTGTATGGCGAAACTGATTTTGCTTCCGATGCAGCATTCACTGTTCCCATGGTCGTTGCTAAAGAGAGTGCGATGACGATTGCTTTGATTGAAGTTTTCATATTGTCGTTCCTTATATTCGCTAATTAACGCTATTGCTTGTTTGTTGATGGGCTTATATTAGTGTATGTTGGCGTTATACTTACAATTAAAACTTGTGCATTAATGGGATGGTTGTCTTGGTCGAATTTTCAAGTAACTTATGGAGAAGTTTTGTGCTAGTTGCCGAATTTGGCTCGATGGCAAAAGCGGCTAAAAACGAGAATGTGAGCCATAGCACACTGAGTCGTCAGTTAGCGCAATTGGAAGATGAACTCGGTTATTTGTTATTTGAGCGACCAGGGCAGGGAAAAGGATTAAACATCACTGCACGTGGCAAGCAGCTATTGCCAAAGGTGCAGTTGGCAGTAATGACTTTAGAAAAATTAGAACAGCAAGCAATGCAACTGTTTGAACCCTTACCTTCCTGTATTACCATTGCAATCCCTGATTTCGTTCCAGCCTCGATTAGCGCACAACTATGTCAACGTTTATGGGAAAAATGGCCGCAGTTAGAAATTGTATTAATGCAACCCTCATTATTTGAAGGATTACGTTTGTTAATGCAGCAACGAGCAGATTTTGCAGTAGTGATCTCTGAGTTACATGCTTTACCTGATTTCCATACCGATGTGATTGGTGATATTCAAACAGGGTTATATGTTAGCCAGCAGCATGAGCTTGCTAAAGTAAAAGATGTAGGTTTTAGTGATATAGTTCCTTATCGTGTTTTGCTGCCTATGTCGGGTAAAAGTGGGTTATCGTTTGTTGAAGATACACAACAAAGTTTGCAGCATTGTTATATACAATCTACTCAGCAAACCTATGCTTTATGTCAAGCAGGGGGGGGAGTTGCATTATTACCAGAATGGATGGTAATAAAATTGGATAAAGACAACCCTTTATACGAGCTACCCATTCATTTATCACGAGGGTCGTTACGTTTTAAATTAGAGTTACTGGTTAATAAGCAGTTTGCTCATGAGGTGTTGAGAAAGTATATTTGGGAAATTCTATCGCAGTTAATGCAGGAAGCTGATTTGACCTAATAGTGATTGTGGTTGCACATTGTGACTCAATAATTAAGAGTCTTTACCGCCTAGTATTTCAAATGTAGTGGTTACGTATAAGATGAACTTGGTGAATTCCGTTACGTCCTATTTAATCAATGCTAAATGGTCAACATCTACAATTGTTTTGCCCCATTCTTTATCTAATTCACCTGTTATTCTAACCTTCACCGAAGGTGTCACAGTAACGCCAATAAACTCTTCAGTGCCAATTTCGATCTTAATTTCGCCACTGTCATCTTTAAAAATGTAATGCTCAAAACTCAGCTGCCTAACAATATAG
>JBALXF010000589.1:0-1667 GCA_036961085.1 Psychromonas sp. | reverse complement strand
ATGAACTCAAACCGAAACGTAGTTCCGTAGTTGATTGAAGTGTGCGTGGTAGTGTCTTTAAGCTTTTTACAAAAAATCACCTGAGCCATCTACATAAGCATGTAAAAATATCTAGTTAACATTTCCCCGCAATATAAACAGAGCTGTTATTCAGATGCTTTGTTTTTCACTTTCACTTTCACTTTATTGTTGTTGTCACGACTTTTACGAATAAGATCATCGTTGTTAACATGTGTAGAGGCTTTTGCTAAACGGTCATAGAGCAGTACATTGACGCTAGCGGCAAGATTCATACAACCGATTGTCGGTACATAAACAACTGCATCAGCTTGGTTTATCACTGATTGCTTGATAGTGCCGTCTTCAGGCCCAAATATATATAATGCATTATCCGGATGTTCAAAGGCTGGCAGGGGAGTTGCACCTTCGATAAGATCGACACAAACTATTTTAAGGTTATCCGCTTTATTATCTAATAAATCTGATACGCTGGTTAACGGGATAGTCTCACTGACTTTTTTAGTATCAGTATTAAGTTTTATCGCGCGATCATAGCGATTACCACTATATATAACTTCATCTACAGCATAACAACCTGCTGCACGCATCACTGCACCTACATTTGTTGGACTTTTAGGGTTACTTAAACCGATTACTACTTTTTTATCAGGCATATATCTACTTCTGTGTATGTATAGTATTGTTCAATGTCTAGCGGTAGTTTACCGTGTTTTCTTAGTAAAAACTGATTGCACATATTCTAAATATGAATGAATTAAGTTTATAACAAAAAGAGACCTTCATGAATGAGTTTTATCCGGAAATAAATCCTTATAATGATTTTTTATTAGAAGTGGATCAGCAACATCAACTTTATGTTGAGGAATGTGGTAACCCTAATGGGCAAGCTGTTGTATTCCTGCATGGAGGACCAGGTGGGGGCTGTTCAACTAATGATCGTCGCTTTTTTGACCCTGAAAAATACCGTATTATTTTATTTGATCAACGTGGCTGTGGGCGTTCATTACCACATGGTTGCTTAGATAATAATGAAACTAAGTATTTAATTGAAGATATAGAGAAGATACGCAGTAAATTAGCGATCGAACAATGGCATGTTTTTGGTGGTTCATGGGGTTCAACGTTAGCCTTAGTTTATGCACAAGCACATCCAGATAAAATAAAGAGCTTAGTGTTACGTGGTATTTTTCTTGGTCGTCCTGAAGATACTGGCTGGGCATTTACGGGTGGTGGTGCTACGCGTTTATATCCTGATTATTGGCAAGATTATTTAAATGCCTTACCAAAAGGGCAGACTCAATCATCGGTTCAAATTGCCTATGACATTATGACCGGAGATGATAAAGCTGCGGCGATGAAATTAGCGAAGGCATGGAGTATATGGGAAATCCGTTGTTGTACGTTAATTCCTAATCAAGAATTTGTTGATGCAGCAACGGGGGATCATAAAAGCTGGACTCTAGCACGCCATGAAGCACATTATATGGCGAATGATTGTTTTCTAACGACCAATCAAATTTTAGCGGACTGTTTTAAAATTAAGCACATTCCCACTACAATTGTGCATGGGCGTTACGATATCATCTGTCCGTTTGATAATGCTTGGCTATTACATCAGCAATTACCTAATTCAACACTGGTTATTA
>JBALXF010000588.1:0-1671 GCA_036961085.1 Psychromonas sp. | reverse complement strand
TCCCAAAATGAACTTTAAAGCGCAATTTAAATAAGTATTATTTCAAACGTATCGGTCAAGTTAACTAATAACAACCACACTCCAGCATTACCCTCTCCCATTTCTTAAACATGTTTTAGTTAAAAACTCTATCTGTAAATATGCATAAAAATAGGTTAACCAAGGTGATATTCAGCTGTAGCTATCAAACACCCGATCAAAAACGTCAGAATAAATACTATTTTTGTGCTCAAGCTTGTGTCGCCCCAGAGGTCTCCGTCGTGTTCTCTTTTCGAACAAACTTTAGCAATCGCCAAATATGTGACAGTGAATAGTTATAAGCAGAAAATAACAATACAAAAGCAACTAACTGTATCCATTCGGGAATTAAAAAGAGCGTGCTAATGACCGCGATTTGACTGAGCAGTAATGAAAAAAGGCTAATAAATACCAGTGTTTCTCTTGAACTAAAACCTGCTCTCATAAAAATATGATGCAAGTGTTCTCTATCAGCTTTGAATGGTGAAACGCCTTTTTTGATTCTGCGTAACATGATTACAACCATGTCCATTAATGGTAATGCAACAATCCATAACGAAGAAACAGGTGCAAAAGCTGACGTATTGGCTCCATCAACGGCTCCTTGACTACCAATTGCTAACAACCACACAACCGTAAACCCAATAAACATGCTACCCGCATCACCCATAAATATTTTTTTACTACTAAAGCGAGTGAGTTGCAAATTATAAAGCAGATAAGGTAATAGTGTAGCGATACAGATGAGGCAGAAAAAGGCGAGTTGATGGTTACCTGACATAAAAAATAGCAAGCTTAGTGAAATAAACGTTGAAATACTTATCCCTCCAATTAGACCATCAATACCATCGACCATGTTATAGGCATTAATAGCGGCTAATACGGCCAGAACAGTAAAAGGATAAGCAAAGAGTCCTAGTGATACTTCGCCAAAGGAAAACAGGTTGCCTAAGCTAAAAATAGCATCTCCGGCAATCAGTAACATGATCAATGCAATAACGATTTGCACCACAAGTCTAATTTTCACACTTAAATCAAAGCGATCATCTAACGCGCCGGTGATCACCATTAACATCGATGCAATCAAATAAATGACTAACTTTTCTGTTTCAATAGAATTGGAGATCAGGATAAAAAAACACGTGACAAAAATCCCAAGATAAACGGCAATCCCCCCCACTAAAGGAACCTCTCCAAGATGCTGTTTACGATCATCCGGTTTATCGGTTAGCCCCAATTTACATGACATTGGTCTTAATAGTTTAATGGCAAAAAATGTACCCAAAAAGGCTGATGCTAAAAACACTGTAGAAAATAACAAAATAGATATCCTATAAAAATCTACAAATAAAGTTAGCAAGAAAATATCCTCATAACAAAACAAGGAATTACCAAACGTGATTAAAATAGTATATCTAGTCAGTTATAATAAATAATATGTGCTGAATGTCCCTAATTTATTTAATTAATTATCCAATAAATTGGTTAAAGATGACTATTTTAAAGGCATGGAAAGGTAAGTAAGGAAGAATAAGAGGCTTATGTAGTGATTACATTCTGAGGGGGAAAGGAATGATAAAGCACGCCATCCAAGCAGAGGGTTAGAGCATCAATGAACGACATGTAGGTACTATAAGCTAGCGCCTTTTCCAA
>JBALXF010000587.1:0-1674 GCA_036961085.1 Psychromonas sp. | reverse complement strand
ACTCTGTCAATAATACATTCATCGCTACCAATAAATTTAAATCTATACGTGATAGTTTTTGCTCTAAAGAGTTCATATTATGCGCCACGATCATAAAGCTAACCATTATAAGTCATTAGATTGAATTTTGCCTACACGTTAAGATTATTCCATCGAAAATTAATGATGAATAGATAGGGCACATAGGGCTTTTATTGAACCTTTGCCACTGTTGAAAATTTTATTTATTAATAACCAAATTTAAATAATTTAGCGGGTATAAAAATGAAACATTCAAAAATAGTAAAATTTTTAGGTTTAGCGCTTTGTCTTTCAACAGCATTTTCATCTTCAGTAATAGCGGAAGAAAAGTACCATGATGCAGACCCTCGAAATAGTAGTTTTCGTGGTGGTATAGCTACGGATGATCGTGGTGAAATAAAATTGATCACAGGTGGTGGTTTTTCAAATGAATGGGAAGGGGGTGTTGAAACACAAACAAATTTATTGCTTGAATATTATACACAAACAAGTAATGCCCGTTTTCGAATGATACATTTTGATTCACGTTTTGGTGGGCTTTATACAGATTTAAATCATATTGAAGATGTAATGAATATGACCACAGTAGGGTATATGTTGCCGCTTAATACTCTTGATCATGAGATCATGTTCTTCCCATCGGTCAATTATACCTATATTAATTTTGACAATGATGGCATCAACGATGGACTTAATGGTGCTATCAATAATTCAGCTGGTGCAATGGCAGTACAAGATCTTGGTTATGCAACGGGTACGGGTAGTGACTATCAAGCATTGGCAGGTAATTCAATTGTCGATTTTGAAGACGCACATGCCGCATCGGTAAGTTTGTATGGTGTTAAGCCATGGAATGAGACGCATTATACTGTTTTCCAATTAGCAGCGGGTTCGAGCTATTCCGGACAAGAGATACAATTCGGTAATGCATTGTTCATTCAAGGTATGCGTACTAAGTTAAATGATAATATCCTAAATATTTACTTTGAAGCTAAATACGATCATTTTGCCTTTGAAAATATCGATGCAGCAGGGGTTGGAAACATAGACCGTGTTGCTGATGGTGAAGCAACATTCTCAGTTGGATTTGACTTCCGTTTTTAAGACTATTGGTCATTCATGGTTTACGACAACAATACCCGTTCAATTTTAGAGACAGACCAAAAAACAGGTGGTGTTGACTCGAAACTTGCAGGTATGAAGCATGCGGAAGATGGCTCTGTGACTATTTATTTGGACCTAAAGCGCCTAAAGGTCAGGAGAGTAACTGGGTACAAACCATGCCAAACAAAGGTTATAACGTGTTATTGCGTCTCTATGGGCCATTACAACCTTGGTTTGATAAAAGCTGGAAGCCAAGTGATTTTATACCGGTAAACTAAAATAGAATTGCGCACTTAACAATAATGTTCAACACCTGCAAAGTCTGAGGTGTTGAACGTTAACATTAAACGACTAGTAAACCTGCACATAACTTCCCAGATAGTTTTTCTTACTTTAAATCAAACCCACCAATATAGAAATAGCTCAGCAGACGCTTGCGCCTTAATTTAGGGCGCATCCATGGTCACAAATATTATAAATACCTGTGCTTGAATCTAGTTAAATAAGGGTTTAAGGGGAAAATAAGATGTAATCGACATTTAAATAAAC
>JBALXF010000586.1:0-1701 GCA_036961085.1 Psychromonas sp. | reverse complement strand
AAGTTAACTTTATCGATAACCAAGTAGATCCAAAAACCGGCAACATTACCTTCCGAATTAAATTCGACAACCCCAATGGTCTGTTATTACCAGGGCAATATGTCACTTTGCAAGTAACTAGCTTCGAACTTGAGCAAGCGTTAATCGTGCCACAAAATATTGTGCAAGAAGATCAAGGTGGTCGCTATGTATTGGTCGTCGATAACGAAGAAAAGGTACAAGCACAATATGTGCAGTTAGGTGAGCGTTTGGATGAAAACTGGGTAGTACAGTCTGGTTTAGAAGAAGGGCAACGTTTAATTACCAGTGGGTTACAACAAGCACGCCCTGGAAATTCTGTAACAGCTAATTAAAAGAGGAGTATTAATTGTGGCTGATTTTTTTATTAACCGACCTAAGTTTGCGATCGTACTATCGATTGTGATGACTTTAGCGGGATTATTAACACTAGCTAAAATGCCGGTTTCACAGTTTCCTAATGTGGTTCCCCCTTCTATCGAAGTATTCGCTGTCTACCCAGGCGCAGATCATAATACCATTCGCGACACAGTCGCTAGCGTCATAGAACAAGAGATTAACGGTGTTGAAGGTATGATTTATCTTGAATCAAAATCCAACAACGATAATACCTATACCGCATATGTAACCTTTGAAATTGGTACAGATACCGACAAAGCACAAGTGCTGGTACAAAACCGTGTAAATAAGGCAATGACGAAACTACCTAATGAAGTGAAACAGCAAGGTGTTACCGTTGAAAAAGTTGCTAACTCGATATTAATGACGGTAAACACCTTCTCGCCAAATGCGACATACGATAATTTATATCTATCAAACTACGCTTCCCTAAATATAAGTGATGCACTATTACGTGTTTCTGGTGTCGGTAAAGTGCAGTTAATAGGCGAGCAAAAATACTCTATGCGGATCTGGTTAAACCCAGAAAAAATGGCTGCAAAAAACATTTCTGCCAATGATATTGCAACTGCAGTCAGTGCACAAAACACCACGGTAGCAGCGGGTAAATTAGGTGAGCGTCCTAGTCCTGGTAATCAAGTATTTCAATATACAATACAAACTAAAGGCCGCTTAGCAGATGCAACTGAGTTTGAAAATATAGTGCTACGCGCAGAATCAGACGGCAGCATGATCTACCTTAAAGATGTTGCTAGTGTTGACCTTGCTGCTGAGCAATATTCCGCATTTGCAAGCTATGGTAAATACGATAGCCCTATTCTTGCTATATACCAAGCGCCAGGGGCAAACGCGATTCAAGTAAGCAAAGATATTCGTGTTGCAATGGAAACCTTAGGAGAACGTTTCCCTGATGACATGGAATACGCAGTGTCATACGACTCAACTTCATTCATCGAAGTGTCTATGGACGAAGTATTTGAAACGCTATACATCGCCCTAGGGTTAGTGGTCATAGTCACTTTTCTATTTTTACAAAGCTGGAGAGCAACGTTAATCCCAAGTATTGCCATTCCCGTGTCCTTGATTGGTACGTTTGTGGTCATGGCGATGTTTGGCATCGATATTAATACTATCTCTATGTTTGGTTTAATCCTCGCAATCGGGGTGGTCGTTGATGCCGCGATAGTGGTGATTGAAAACGTTGAACGATTAATGGAAGAGGAGCATTTAGATGCCCCTGCCGCGACTTCCAAAGCAATGAAAGAAGTCACTGCGCCACTGATT
>JBALXF010000585.1:0-1731 GCA_036961085.1 Psychromonas sp. | reverse complement strand
ATTTTAACCAGCAAAAAAGATCAGCTATTTATTCCGATTGGTATAATAAAAGGGACCATCAAGGTCCCTTTATTATTAATGGCCGTTACTTTTTAAAGCGTAATTTGCAATCTGATTTATCAGATTAGCGTACGATAAGCATTAGGTCTTGTGGTGCCATTGGCTTATCGAAGTAGCCCATGAATTGTCCAAATTCTTGAATGCTACCGTTAGCCAGTTCGAATTGACCAGATTGTAGGTTCTCACTGATAACTTGTTGTGCTTTAGGACCCGCCATTAAAATTTGGTTCAGTACAGCACGTGATGTATTGATTTCAATATCAGCGCCTTTAACTGCTTTCTCATGTAGTTGAGCAATACCGTTACGAATTTCAACAGAGAACGATTCTTTAGTATCTGCAAAGTTGTAAACCATGGTCGTGTGAACGTCTAACGTTTTCTCAGCGATTAGCGTAGCAGTCATCATGTCAAAGATTTGCTTGCTTGGTAGCGCTGTTAATACGTCAACAGATGCGAAGCTGATTAGGTTAGAGAAGTCACGAGTATCCTCTAGTTCAGCTGCTGCATTTAGACCCCAGTTACGCCAGTTGATGTTCACCTGATCAGCAGACCATGCTTTGTAAGCTTGTGCTTTAAGTTGACGAGCTTCAGTATCGTCTTTGTTTACTGTAATTGGGTAAGACAATATTTCAGCTGCAAAGGTGAAGTTTTCTGCTGCGATAGCTGCTTCTGCAGTTTTGATTATGTTGTCACGACCGCCCATGATTTCAACGAATGCTTTAGCACGTTGATTGTAAGCCATAGGCTCTAACTGCCATGGATCTGCTTCATAGAAACCGATGTAACCAACATAGATTTGACGCACAGCGTGTGCAACAGTACCGTAGTGCTCTCCTAACCATGGGTGCTCAGCAAGATGTTTAGGAAGTTTAACCACTTCAACTAGCTCATCAGCTGTTAGGCCTTTGTTCATGTAACGGATAGTTTGGTCATGCGTATATTGAATCGCATCACGGTAAGCCGTTAATATATTAGCAACCGCTTCTTTACCTTCAACAGGGCGACCGTGAGAGTTAATCATAATCTCTGTGTCGAATTCACGCATAACATCAATACCTTTGAACCACATTGCAGGGTCACGGAATTTAGTACCACGGATTGTGTGTAGGTTAGGGAAGTTTTCGCCCTGTAAAACCTCTGCTGCATGCAGGATTTTTTGCTCTGGAAGGTAAACAATGATTTCATCTTTAGTTTCAGATGGCACGTTAACGATCTGCAACTGTACACCTGAGATAGTGATATCTAAAGTACCGTTTGCTTCAATAAGCGTATTTGGCTCGATGAACGAGATATCACCTTGCATGAAACGAGGACCTAAACCATCATTTACAGTACCGTGTTCGCCTTCTTCAACGTGCTTAGCGCCGGTGAAAGAAGTACGTTGACCAAGTAATGTGCCTAGGTTTGATGACCAGTTAGCTACGGCCGCTGTTAGACCTTCTTGAGCGATAATTTTTATTTCACCAGATGAAACTTGTTCATCAGTTGCCCAAGCACGAACACCCGAAATATGGTCAATGTGGTTATGAGAGTAGATGATTGCTTTAACTGGTTTATCTGTAATTTTACGAAATTGAGCACGCACAGACTCTGCCATTTGTACCGATTCGCCTGGATCAACGATGATAATACCGTCATCACCTTCAATCATAACAGGTGTATCAAGACCGA
>JBALXF010000584.1:0-1743 GCA_036961085.1 Psychromonas sp. | reverse complement strand
AGGAAGGTCAAGAAGTAATTATTCAAATTGAAAAAGAAGAACGTGGCAATAAAGGTGCAGCATTAACAACCTTTATTAGTTTAGCAGGTAGTTATTTAGTACTTATGCCAAACAACCCTCGTGCAGGCGGAATATCTCGTCGCATCGAAGGTGATGAACGTACTCAGTTAAAAGAAGCACTTAGTCATCTTAAATTACCAAACGGTATGGGACTAATTGTTCGTACTGCGGGTGTTGGTAAAACACCTGAAGAATTAGAGTGGGATCTGAATGTACTAGTCAATCATTGGCAAGCGATTCATGAAGCATCACTATCTCAAAAAGCGCCATTTTTAATTCACCGTGAAAGTAATGTTATTGTTCGTTCGATTCGTGATTATTTACGTCGTGATATCGGTGAAATTGTCATTGACCATGCTAAAACATTTGAATTAGCAAAAAGTCACATTGCAATGGTACGCCCAGATTATGTTAATCGCCTTAAATTATACCAAGGTGAGATTCCGCTATTTACACATTACCAAGTAGAAAGCCAAATCGAATCTGCTTTCCAACGTGAAGTACGTTTACCTTCAGGCGGTTCAATTGTTATTGATCCAACTGAAGCACTGACGTCTATCGATATCAACTCAGCACGTGCTACTCGTGGTGGTGATATTGAAGAAACTGCTTTTAATACTAACTTAGAAGCTGCAGAAGAGATTGCTCGCCAATTACGTTTACGTGACTTAGGTGGTCTAGTTGTTATCGATTTTATCGACATGACACCTGCTCGCCATCAACGTGAAGTTGAAAACCGTATGCGTGAATCAGTTCGCCAAGATAGAGCCCGCATTCAATTAGGTCGTATCTCACGTTTTGGTTTAATGGAAATGTCTCGCCAACGTATTCGCCCTTCTCTTGGTGAATCAGCTTCACGTGTATGTCCTCGCTGTCACGGTCAAGGTACAATTCGTGATAATGAATCACTAGCACTCGCTATTTTACGTTTGATTGAAGAAGAAGGGCTGAAAGAAAACACGGTTCAAATTCAAGCAACTGTACCAGTTGCAGTTGCAGCATACCTGTTAAATGAAAAACGTAAATCAGTTGCTCAAATTGAAAAACGCCATTCTTGTGAAGTTTATATTATTCCAAATGCAAACTTACTTACTCCGCATTTTGAAATTAAGCGTACACGTAAAGATGGTAAAGAAGATATCAATTATGATGCATTAGAAAAGCAACATACTGTATATATTCCAAATGTTAATAAAGATGAAAGTAAAAAAGATGCAGATCCTGTTTTAACAGGTTTTTCTAGCCCTAAAAAACAAACTGCGAATGTACCAAAAACAACTACTACTACCACTACCACTGCGACACAACAAAAAACAGTTAATTCGTCTTTTGTTTCAAAAATCATCGCAGCAATTACATCTCTCTTTGCTAAACAAGAAGTTGTTAAACCGGTTGAAGAAAAGAAACCTGAGCCAACAACTGAACGTCCATCGAATAATCGCAATAATCGCAATAATCGAAACCGTAATCAGCAACGTAATCAGCCACGTAATAATCAGAACCGCCCTGAAGAAAAGGTTAATGAGCCGAAGCCAGCTACAAACGCTAAAAATACTCCGCGTCCACAAAAGCAAGCTAAAAAGCCTCAAACCGCTAAACCTGAAAATGATGAAGTAGTTGCAGTTCGCCGTAAACGCAGAAATATGCGTAAAAAAGTGCGCGTTCAAAATACACAAGAAGTAG
>JBALXF010000583.1:0-1745 GCA_036961085.1 Psychromonas sp. | reverse complement strand
GCTTATGGTTTAGGATTTCATAAACACGATTGCTTTTACCTATCATGGGTTCAAGATCTTTAACTGTTAATCCTTTGCGCTCCATCTCAAACTTTATTGCCTCAACAGGATCTGGCAAATCCATTGGAAAATGCTTTGCTTCGTAGGCTTCAACTAACGTAACCAAAATGTCCAGCTTTTCGCCTTCGACGGTATCAGGCTCCGCCATCATTAGGTTTTCGATGTCGTTTAATGCCGCGCGGTAGTCGGCATCTGTTTTAATAGGTCTGATGTCCATTATATTTACCTCTTGTTACTACCGTTTGGCTTCAAATCGTTTGCACATCAATTTTATCGTATTGCGCATGGCTGCCGATAAACCGTATGTAAACCACTTTGTAGGCATAATTGATCCAAACAACTAACCGGTACTTATTACCGGCAATGTTAAACACGACACGCCCATCTTTGAGGATGCTGGCATTTCTGAAGTCCTGTTTCACATCCGCCGGTGAGCCCCAATCAGCGTTTAATGCATGCCTATACCACGCTAAAGTTGGCTCTTTAGCGTCAATGTATTCTGGGCTGTCTTCCCAAAATGTTTTTAAGGTTGATAGTGCGATAATTCTCATAAACAGATATTAGTCCCATATTGGGACTTTTGCAAGTTTGGTATTTTTGATGCGGTTAGGAGTTTTTACCGCATCCCCAATTGCCCCATTCCTTGGGGCGGTTCAAATTCCTCTTATTCACCCTATAAAGCTTGGCATATCTGGTGTTGCCCCATTGTCCCAACTGCCCGCGGTAAGTGAGCGCGCGCGTTACAATTTATCTATAGTTGCATATCAAAAAGCGCTTGGTGATACATAATAGCTAATCATTCTTGTGCTCGTGGGATTGCGGTGATATGTTTTTGTATATAATTATTCCTAATTGATTCATTAAGGCGCATCGAAATGAGCTATGTAACAGAGCAGATACTAGAAAGTCTTCGAGAAGCTCGGGTACGAAAGGGGTTTAGCCAGAGAGAGTTAAGTGCTCGTTCGGGTGTGCCTCAAAGCCATATTTCGAAAATCGAGTCTGGCAGTGTTGATTTAAGAATATCCAGTTTGATTGCACTTGCCCGTGTACTAGACCTAGAGCTATTGGTTGCGCCTAAAAAATCTGTACCTGCCATCAAGTCGATCATTCGAAGTGGACAAGGTATTAACGGCATCAGCGACGAGGGTGAGCCAATGTCGCCCGCATATCAGTTAGAGGAAGACGACGATGACTAACCATGTCTCTACGCTCAACGTTTTGCTTTACGGTGAACCCATTGCAACGATCACCAACGTGGGCAATGACAGAACGATTTTTGCCTTTATGGATTCGTACATTAATGACGAATCACGGCCTGTGTTAGGGCTTGGCTTTAAAGATTCGCTAGGTGGCTTGCTGACTAGCTTCAAACCGACCCAAACCAAGTTAACCCCGTTTTTCTCTAACCTTTTGCCAGAAGAAACCATGCGAAATTACCTGGCAGAGCGTGCCGGTGTTAATCCAGCGCGGGAGTTTTTTCTATTGTGGGTACTGGGACAGGATTTGGCAGGCGCAATCACGGTTGTGCCTGCGGATGGTGAAGCTTTACCACCTAGTGTGCATCAAGACATAGAAGATGAAACGAAAACAGATGAGCCAATGCGTTTTTCATTGGCGGGAGTGCAGTTGAAGTTTTCAGCTGTGCAGCAGGCAAATGGCGGTTTGACGATCCCAGCAACCGGTCA
>JBALXF010000582.1:0-1784 GCA_036961085.1 Psychromonas sp. | reverse complement strand
GCCCAGACTGTGTGAAAACTAATTTTTAATAAATTGTCTTGGGTATGTTCTTAGTTTGAAACCATTTAAGATGGTTGCGATCGATTTTTTCTCAGTATCGCAATTTTCTCCGCGCGAGCGAAACTGCTATGGCAACGCTACTCTAATTGCTTTACTTAGGCCGTTAACTCCCATAATTGTTATCATTCTTCTGAAGTTGTAAGCTAGGACATGAAGACTTATTTCTGTCCCCACGCTTTTTAAACCTCGTGTTAGTAAGTGGGTAGCTCCCATCCAGAGTTTAATTGTGCCAAAGGGGTGCTCAACAGTTTGCTTGCGATGAAGCATCAATTCAGGTTCATTCTTTAGCTTTTGAAGCATTTCTTCTGTCAGAATCTCATGCACCCACCGCCTTATTCGCCTAGGGTCTTTTTTAGAGTTAGTGCACTGACTTCTTATTTTACAATCTCGACAA
This sequence comes from Psychromonas sp., assembly GCA_036961085.1. GTDB lineage: Bacteria > Pseudomonadota > Gammaproteobacteria > Enterobacterales > Psychromonadaceae > Psychromonas. Next base: position 1,330 of record JBALXF010000582.1, on the reverse strand, counting down.
GCAATGTGATTGAAGTAAACATCAAGGTATTTACCTTGCTCAAATACCTGCATTCGATTTTGAAGTTCATTACCAGCGGGGCATAAGTAAATATCTTTATTTGCATCGTATTTGAAGAGTGAGCGGTTAAATATCCCTTTCTTTTCAGAGGACGATGTATCCGTCTTGGGCATGATTGGCTCTGCACCCAAATCGATAGTATCTTTTATATCGGGCTGACTGAAGTAACCTTTATCTGCTAATACCCTTATATCTTCCTTGCGCAATGCTTTTTGTGCGAGTTTTGTCATTGACGCAAGCTGGCCTCTATCTGGCACGTTGGTCACCTCATGCGCCACTATAAGGTGGTGCTTGGTATCAACCGCACTTTGCACGTTATAACTCACAACTCTTGTAAAACCTTGAGTTTTCATTAAACGTGAATCAGGATCAGTAGTGGATATTTGCTTGTCAGGATGAGCTTCAACTTGTTCTTTAATCTCGTGTAGTTTTTTTAACTGGCTGCGAAAGTCAGCTAGCCTATCTTTTGTGGCTTTAATTTTTGTGACGTTAGCTTGCTCTTTATCGGCTTCATCAAGTAATTCAAGGTAACGTTCAATGTTCTTTTCGACTCGGTCGATGTGGAATTTAACTTTGCTTGGCGTAAAATTATTGCCTTTGTTGTTGCTAGCTTTAAACTTACTACCATCGATGGCAACAACTGGTTTCTCAAACATATTCAGACGACGGCAGACTTCAACAAACGTTTTGCACACATTTTTTATACCATCTCCGTTGTCTTTTCTAAAATCAGCAATCGTTTTAAAGTCGGGTGCCAACTTACCAAGTAGCCACATCAGTTCAATATTGCGTTGGCATTCGGTTTCTAATCGGCGGGATGATTGAATACGGTTGAGGTAACCATAAAGATACAGTTTTAATAATGTGGCTGGATGATACTTAGGGCGGCCTGTGGACTTTAAAGTTAATCCTTTAAACCCCAATTCAGCTAGATTTAGTTCCTCAATGAAAACATCAATCACTCTGACCGTATTATCTTCACTGACGTAATCTTCCAACGATTCTGGAAATAACGTTGATTGGTCACGACTTTCACCGCTTATAAACTTTGACATACTGCTTCAACCCTCAACTGAATCAATAGTCTAATTATATAAATATCAGTATATTAAGTGAACTAAATGTATAGATTAATAGATCATAAGCAGAACATACTTAGACCAAAAGGTGATCAGAGTTTTCACACAGTCTGTGCCCAGACTGTGTGAAAACTAATTTTTAATAAATTGTCTTGGGTATGTTCTTAGTTTGAAACCATTTAAGATGGTTG
>JBALXF010000581.1:0-1794 GCA_036961085.1 Psychromonas sp. | reverse complement strand
GCCCTCATCACCTCCTCTACCTCATCGAAAAGAGGCGTCGATAGGTAACGCTCCCCAGTTTCTGGCAACATAACTAATAGCCAAATCATCTGGTGCACTCTTTACTACTTTCATGGCACAGGCGAATATAGCACTGCCAGAAATTCAGCAAAAAGCTCCCTCTTCTGCGGCAAATCTTCTCGACCAAGCGAGTCCATCGGGCACAGAGACAATAAACTGTCGTCAATACAACATATTACAGCACATAAATACTTTAATTAACGCAACAAAATCAGGTACTGAATATAAGCCGCGATTGCTGTATTATTAGCGGTCTATTTTTCCTGACACTTAAGAATCTAAACTACTATGCAACAACGCAACGATGAACTAACAATTATGCAGACTAATTTAAATGAAGATAATACTTCAGTTATAGGTGCTATCTCTTCTCCTAAAATCGTTCTTGCGACGCTTAATTCAAAATTTATTCATGCTAGTTTAGGTTTACGTTATCTATATGCTAATTTAAAAGATTTACAACCACATTGTGAAATAAAAGAGTTCGTAATTCAAACACGTCCTATTGATATTGTTGAGAAAATATTGGAAGCAAAACCTGATATTGTCGGCTTAGGCGTTTACATCTGGAACGTAGTAGAAACAACCGATGTTGTTAACATGCTAAAGGTTATTGCACCTGAAATTAAAGTTGTCTTAGGTGGCCCAGAAGTAAGTTATGAATCAGAGCAGCAAGCGATTGTTCAGACTGCTGATTATGTATTAACTGGTCCATCAGAGGTCAGTTTTTATGAATTATGCAAGGATATTATCAAAAATGACCTTCCCGATCGTAAAGTCCTTAAGTCAAAACCGGTTGAATTGAAAAATATTGAGTTACCTTATCAATATTACAGTAATGAAGATTTATCTAATCGCATATTATATGTTGAAGCATCACGTGGTTGCCCATTTAAGTGTGAGTTTTGTCTCTCTTCTTTAGATACTAAATCAGATCCTTATGAGCTAGATCTTTTCCTTGAGCAAATGGAAATGCTGTATCAGCGTGGCGCACGTAACTTTAAGTTTATTGATAGAACATTCAATTTAGACATCAATAGCTCAATGAAAATACTGCAGTTTTTCTTAGATAAAAATAATGAAGAAGTTTACCTGCATTTTGAAGTAGTTCCAGATCATCTACCAAGAAAATTAAAAGAGATGTTAACAAAATTCCCCGAGGGGAGTTTGCAGTTTGAAATCGGTATCCAAACCTTTAATCAAGAGGTGCAGGAGAATATTAGTCGTAAACAAAATAACCCGAAATCAAAGAAAAACTTAATCTGGTTAAAAGAGAACACTCACGCACATATTCACGCAGATCTTATTTTTGGCTTGCCAGGTGAAACCTTAGAAACATTCAAAGATAGCTTCGACGAGCTTTATCATTGCCACCCGCATGAAATTCAAATGGGTATATTAAAGCGCCTCAGAGGTACGCCGGTTATCCGTCATACTGAGACCTTTGATCTTCGTTTCAGTCCCCTGCCACCGTTTAATATCTTAAGCACGGATCGTATTGATTTTCCAACCATGCAACTGGTCAATCGCTTTGCAAGATATTGGGATATGATAGGTAATTCAGGCCGTTTCAAACATTCATTAGTAGAGATTTTAGCTGACAAGCCTTTTGAAGATTTTATGGCAATTTCAAATTGGTTGTTTGAAAAAACAGACCAAACTCATAAGATTAATCTTAAACGTTTATATGAACTAGTGTCGCAAGCAGTTGAAGAGTTATTCCCTGAAAAACAT
>JBALXF010000580.1:0-1800 GCA_036961085.1 Psychromonas sp. | reverse complement strand
CAGGTTTAACACCTAATGAAATGCGCAAAGTGCGTGGGTCAAAAATTGGTTTTATATTTCAAGATCCAATGACTTCACTGAACCCTCTATTTACCGTAGAGCGTCAAATAACAGAAACTATTCTTGCAAATTTAGATGTGACTAAACAGGAAGCTTTTTCTCGTGCATTAAGTTTGATGGAACAAGTAGGCATTCCAGAAGCTCATATACGTATCAAGCAATACCCTCATCAATTTTCAGGTGGTATGAGACAACGTGTAGTTATTGCAATTGCACTTTCTGGTGAGCCAGACTTAATTATTGCCGATGAGCCAACAACCGCGCTGGATGTTTCAATTCAAGATCAAATCCTGACTCTTATTCGTGATCTTTGTATTCAGAAAAATGTAGGTTGTATGCTAGTAACCCATGATATGGGCGTAGTATCAAATGTAACAGATAAAGTTGCCGTGATGTATCGTGGCGATTTAGTTGAATTTGGTCCGACAGCAAAAGTGCTGGGTGATCCAGACCATGATTACACTCGAAGCCTAATTTCAGCTGTACCACGTTCAGATGTTAAATTAGATCGCTTTCCTTTGGTAAATTATATCGAAGAAGCGGGTGAAATGAAGCATCTCGATATCAAAAACCATTGGTTAGGCCAAAGCGAAGATCAGCGTGAATATACTGGTCCTCTTTTAAATGTAGAACATACAAGTTTGCGCTTTGTTACTAAAGACTCATTTTTTGAAAGTCGTCGTGAATATGTACAAGCGAATAATGATGTTAGTTTTCATATTGATGAAGGTGAAACATTTGGTCTTGTAGGTGAGTCAGGCTCTGGTAAATCAACAATTGCACGTGTAATTGCTGGTTTATATGCACCTAACGAAGGTAAAATTACTTTTGAAGGCATTGACCTAACTGCGATTAAGTCAGAAAAAGAGCGTCGTCCAATTCGTCGTCAAATGCAGATGGTATTCCAGAACCCATATACTTCAATGAATCCACGTATGCGTATATTTGATATCATTTCTGAACCGATCCGTTTTCATAAATTAGCTTCATCAGAAGCTGAAATTCGCCAGATTGTACATGATTTGTTAGACCATGTTGGTCTAGGTCGTATGGCAGGGGTTAAGTATCCACATGAGTTTTCTGGTGGTCAACGTCAACGTATTTCGATTGCACGTGCATTAGCAACTCGTCCACGTTTATTGATCTGTGATGAGCCAACATCTGCACTAGATGTATCAGTACAAGCACAAATACTTAACTTATTAAAAGATCTTCAAGATGAGCTGAACTTGACCATGCTATTTATTAGTCATGATCTACCTGTTATCCGTCAAGTATGTGACCGTATTGGTGTGATGCAAAAAGGGACATTATTAGAAGTGGCGCCTACGGAACAGCTGTTTAACAATCCACAACATGAATATACCAAACACCTTGTTTCTTTAATGCCAGAATTCAAAGGCTTAAGAGCATAAAGTTTATTGTGACGTCAACCGGTTAGAGACAGTTTTATCTAACTGTGACGTTGTTTTAACTATTTAATATAACTATTTAATATAATTATAAAAATAAATAATAATCGGCACTATGCCGCAGCACTTTAGATGAGTATATCTTCAGTGCGCTATGAAAGGTTAACTAACCAGTACGACCAAGGGAACTTACTCCCAGCATCAAGGAGCTATGCATGAAATTTTTCAAATCTAAACTAACGGTTGCTTTATTAGCAGCAGGTCTAAGCTTTTCAGCCGCAGCAGCAGATATTAAAGTTGCTTACGACGCGGATCCTGTTTCTCTCGA
>JBALXF010000057.1:0-10591 GCA_036961085.1 Psychromonas sp. | reverse complement strand
AATTATACATAATATTATTCTACCGAATGATCAACGTACCTTATATGAAAGTATCCGTGTGACAATGGAAGCTAAAGTGCGTGATTTATTACGCGAAAAAGGGATGGCAAGAAGTCGTATCGAATTCTTAGATGCCTTGCTTAAATTGCGTCAAGTTTGTAGTGATCCTCGTTTAGTTAAATTAGAGCATGCTCAAAATGTTAAAAGCTCTGCTAAATTAGACTTTTTGATGGAAGTTTTACCTGAGATGGTCGAAGAGGGACGTCGTATTTTAATCTTCTCTCAATTCGCGCAGATGTTAGGTTTAATTGAGAAATCATTGCAAGAAGAAGGGATTGATTTTGTTAAATTAACCGGCCAAACCCGAAACAGAACCGAAGTCATTGATAAATTCCAAACCGGTGGTGTACCTATCTTCTTGATATCATTGAAAGCTGGTGGTGTGGGGCTTAATCTAACCGCTGCAGATACGGTTATTCATTATGACCCATGGTGGAACCCAGCGGTTGAAAATCAAGCAACCGATCGTGCTTATCGTATCGGCCAAGATAAACCGGTCTTTGTATATAAACTAATTTGTGAGCATACAGTCGAAGAGAGAGTTTTGGCATTGCAAGAGCGTAAGCAGAAGTTAGCTGATAGTGTTTACGGTAAAGAGCAAGAGGAAAAATTCGCACCCGATAACAGTGATGCACTATTAAAATTATTTGAGCGTTACTAACTCATAAGAGTTTAAAACATCGCCTCTGTATAAGAGACGATGTTTTAGTCTTGTAATAAATTAGCGGAGGTAGGGAGTTTTTTACAGCTTAGTGCTAATGATTAATACTAATATCTGAGATTGGGATAGAACTACAAGCGAGGATATAACCCTGATCAATTTCTGATTCAGTTAAGCCTTCAGTATTTAAAGCAACAACTTCTCCTTCAACTAACTTCACCTTACAGCGGCCGCATTTCCCTCCACGACAAGAAAAAGGAATATTAATACCAGCTAGTTCGGCTTGATCTATTAATAGTTGCTGATTATCGCCCAATACAGTCACTCCAGAAGATTGATATTTTATATCTAGGCTCTTTTTACTATTTTTTTGTACTTCTTCCTGAGAGCTATAAAAGGGGACTGCTTGGGTGCTAATTACTTGCACTTCATCGCCGTAACGAATCATACCGCTATTCAGCGGGATCAAATTTTGCCCAAAATCGATATTGCCTTGGTAATAACGATACTTAGCTAAGGTACGAATTGGCTCTTGTTGGTTTGCAATTCCTGTTTTAGGATCAACATTAGTGAATAAACAACGAGAGCAAGGTTTACTGACTTCAAATTCTACTTCACCAATTTTAATGTGTGACCAGCTATCTTCGACAAAAGGAATACTACCTTTAATCACAATATTGGGGCGAAAATGTAATGCTGTAACGGGTTTATCTAAGCGCGTATTTAATTGCTCAACAGAAGCTTGATTAACCAGTAGCAATGGATAACCATCGGCAAAAGAAACCTGCGTTTTTTTGTTTTTTACGAAGCGCTGCGAGTGCTCAGAGAAAAAAACCAACTGACATTTAATATTTAAAAAATCAGAAAACCATTGGTCATATTGAGGATTGCAATGCTGTGCATTAACTTTATCTGACCAAACAGTTGCTATCTTAGTCTGCTCAGTAAATAGTGCTGGATCAATCGTTAATGTCTCCATATTCGGGGCATTAACTATCAGTTTCTGTCGTGAAAACTGCACATTGATTTGAGTTAACTGTGGATAATTTCTACCCGTAATAAACTCCCCATTTTGATCAATTAACATATAGCGACGATCGAATTTTAAGCCTTTTTCTTCTACCAACGAAGCGGGGAGATTGATAGCCTTGACTGATTTTATAGGGTAAATATAAATATCTGTGAGTGATTGCACCTTGAAAGCCTTCTTAAAATATTATTCGGATTATTTAGTACGTTCTACTAAGTAGCCCTGATAGTCAGGTATGCGTGTGTGATAGGTTTTGTCTATGTGCATTGAATCGATAATAAAGTCTGCAGTCGATATATTGGTTGCAATTGGAATATTCCAAACCGCAGCTAAACGTAATAAAGCCTTAACATCGGGGTCATGAGGTACGGCATTCATCGGGTCCCAGAAGAAAATAAGTAAATCGACTTCGCCTTCAGCTATTTTTGCACCGAGTTGTTGATCGCCTCCCATTGGGCCAGATAATAAACACTTAACAGGTAAACCAAGCGTTTTTTGTAATAATGAGCCAGTGGTACCCGTGGCATAAAGCTGATGTGTTTTTAAAATATCAATACGTCGTTCCGACCATCCTAGCAGTTCTTGTTTCATATGATCATGAGCAACTAGTGCGATACGTTTCAGCTTAGGGAGTTCTCTTGTGGTGTAGTGCATTTTAGTCCTTTAAATTTAATGAGAGATAAGGCCGTATCAATATCATTCAATAAGGCCATTTGAGTTTAAAGCTATGCAGAATAAGGTTTGTCACCAAACATTAGTTTATACATCAACCAGATAACTAAACTAATTGAGATCAAAACTGAAATGATGTTTGAGCCTAGTTCGGGATACATGGTGCAAATGTAAGCAGAATAAGAGAAAAAACCAATAAAAAATGCAGCCCATGCAGGACGAATATTACTCTCGCTTTCCCCCTCTTTCACATACATTCGATAAAAATGGTTAACAGAAAAGAAAAGGCTAAAAAACACAAACGCAGAAAATTTTACTTGATCAATGGTCAAAATAGAAAAAACAGCACTGGCTGAAAGTCCGATTATAAAAGAATAGGTGAGCCATTTTACTGAAATAGGGTTTTCACTCATAACACGTTTTCCTTAAAAATTATTTAGATAACATTTGGAGGTATTTTCAATTATAAAAATAGCATGAGAACTTATTTAAATCTTCTCTTTTATAGTTTCAGTTAACCAGATTGAAGAGTGGCTTACGGATAAACATGTTTAATTTCTGCGCAGCGCACGATTTGTAGCTTGTGTGTGTGACAAATGATATCAACTTGTTACTATAATTTTCTAAATATGTTGTGTTATCAGAGGTTTGAAATGTCCATCGAAAAACAAAAAAAAGTTAAGCCTAAAAGTTATGATTACGATGCAATCGTTATAGGTACCGGACCTGGTGGAGAAGGTGCTGCGATGAAGCTTGCCAAAGGCGGTTTACGCGTCGCTGTAATTGAAAAATATAAAGACATTGGTGGTGGTTGTACTCATTGGGGAACCATTCCATCAAAAGCCCTGAGACACAGTGTTAACCAACTTATCCTATTAAAAAACAACAGATTATTTGCAAGTAATTACCCTCAAAAACAAACGTTTACATTTGCAGATATGCTCAAACATAGCGAACAAGTTATTAATAAACAAGTGACTATGCGCAGTGGGTTTTATAATCGAAATAATTGCACCTTGTATTCTGGCAAGGCAACTTTTATCGATAATCACACCATTAATATCATGAACAAAGAAGGTGTTAGCGAGCAAATTACTGCGAAAGATATTGTCTTAGCAACTGGCTCTCGCCCCTACCATCCGAGTGATATTGATTTCAGCGCTGCAAATATTTACGACAGTGACACCATATTGTCGTTAGATTATCACCCACAACATATTGTAATCTATGGTGCAGGCGTTATTGGTTGTGAATATGCTTCAATTTTTAGGGGCTTAGGTGTCAAAACCGATCTGATTAATACTCGAGATCGTTTATTGTCGTTTTTAGATGCAGAGATGTCTGATGCTTTATCTTATCATTTTCGTAATTCCGGCATAATTTTACGTCATGATGAAGAATATGAAAAAGTTGAAAGCACATCAAAAGGTGTCGTGATCCACTTCAAATCGGGTAAAAAAATGAAAGCGGGTTGCCTGCTTTATGCAAATGGCCGAACTGGTAATACAGACAAGTTAAACTTGCAGTCAATTGATATCAAACCGGATAGTCGTGGTCTACTTGCGGTAAATGAACACTATCAAACTGAAGTTAAAAATATCTATGCCATCGGTGACATCATTGGTTATCCAAGCTTAGCAAGTGCTGCTTATGACCAAGGCCGGATTGCTGCACATGTTATTTTGACTCAAGAGGGAAAACAAAAGCTAATAAAAGATATACCTACTGGCATTTATACTATTCCAGAAATTAGCTCAGTGGGTAAAACAGAGCAGATGTTAACGCAGCAAAAAGTGCCTTATGAAGTTGGTCGGGCACAATTTAAAGATTTAGCGCGTTCACAAATATTAGGCTCTGATGTAGGCAGTTTAAAAATCCTTTTCCACAGAGAAACAAAAGAGATCTTAGGTATTCATTGTTTTGGAGAGAGAGCGGCTGAAATCATTCATATCGGACAAGCTATTATGGAGCAGAAAGGCGAAGGTAATACGATTGAGTATTTTGTTAATACGACGTTTAATTATCCGACAATGGCTGAAGCGTATCGAGTTGCCGCACTTAATGGTTTAAATAGACTGTTCTAAGCTTACTGAATGACTAGCGCTAAGCTGCTGTTTTAGCAGCTTTAGTGCGGTTATTTAACTACATTCAATACCTGGTATTTATTTACTTTGCTTAAGTGTCTTTAAAGCTAATAATAATGCTGAAATACTACGAGCTTCCTGAAAGTCATCTCTCGCTAGTAATTGATCGACTTTATTTAAAGGCCATTTTATGACTTCTAAAGGTTCTGGCTCATCGCCTTCAAGTTTTTCAGGGTAAAGGTCAAACGCCATAAACAGTGTCATTTCACTATTAAAGTAACTGGGTGCTAATGTCACTTTTTTCAGTTCATGAAATTTTTTCGCACCAAAACCTACCTCTTCTTTTAATTCCCTATTAGCAGACTCATCGGCCGTTTCGCCAGGGTCTATAAGGCCTTTTGGAAAACCTAATTCATAGCTATGGGTACCCGCAGCATATTCTCTTATCAATAAAATTGTCTCTTCATCATAAAATGGCACGATTAAAACGGCGCCATGATTGTTACCCTGCATACGTTCAAATTCCCGCTGCTGGCCATTACTGAACTTTAAGTGAAGCTTTTCAATTTTAAAAAAACGGCTACTAGCTATTAAGCTACGCTGTAGAATCTGCGGTAATTTTGGTGATGATTTGCTCATGTAAACCCTCTCTAATCCATGAAGATAATGTTATCTTACTAGTATCCGATAAATTTTGGCAGTTTAATAAAGGCTCTTTATGCATCTCATTACAGATATAGATACCGTATTATTAGATATGGACGGTACGCTACTAGATTTACATTATGACAATCACTTCTGGATGGAGTTTGTTCCGGAGCAATATGCTGATAAAGCAAATATTTCGTTACCAGAGGCACATCACTTTCTTTCTAAACAATATCATAAGCTATATGGCACCATAGATTGGTATTGTTACGATCAATGGAGCAGTTTGCTAGATTTAAATATTCATCAGTTACAACATCAAACTAACCACAAAGTGCAAATTCGTAGTGATACTTTAGCATTTTTAACTAAGTTGAAGCAGTTAAACAAGCGCATTATAATTTTAACCAATGCTCACCGCAGTGGCGTTGAAATGAAAATGCAAATAACCGGTTTATCACCATATTTTGATAAAATAATTTCAAGCCATGATTATCAAATTGTGAAGGAAAATTTAGTGTTTTGGGCTACTATCCAAGAACAGTTAAAACTAGATTTTAGTCGTTGTTTATTTATAGATGATAATGAACATATATTAAAAGTGGCACAACAAGCAGGTGTTGGTCATTTATGTGGTATTGAAGCACCTGATAGTAAAAAACCTGCACAAACTATGCAGGAATTTAAGGTGCTTCATTTATTCAATGAGTTATTTACTTAGAATAATTCATCTTCTGTATTTGATGAACCACCCTGTGAACTACCACTTCCATAAATCTGATTTTGTTGCGATTCTTCAGCAGCATAGTCGCTTGGGACTGATTCACCGCTGAAGAATTCAAACAGGGTGCTATAATCCGTTTTATAGGTTAATAACCCCGTCGCAATATCTATACGTGCCTTAGAAATATTCATTGGTATATCTGGGGTAACAATGGGTTGCTCTAATGCAGCTTGTTTCATAAAACTTGTCCAAGCTGGTAGTGCAGTTCTTGCTCCAAACTCTCCGCCAGTGACTTGGTCTTTCTCAAGGTTATTATTGTAACGTACACGACCTAATTGGCGATTAAAGTTATCAAAGCCAACCCAAGATGTCGCAACAGTATTGCCAACAAAACCAGAGAACCACGCATCTTTTGAATCATTTGTGGTACCTGTTTTGCCGCCCATATCGGGACGATTTAAAGCACGTGCCGCACGCCAGCCTGTACCATTCCAACCCGTTTTATGTTTCCAACTACCACCACCCCAAACCGCAGTTCGTAATAGTTCACGAGTCAAGAACGCATTTTCAGCGCTGATTGCAATGGGTGCAACCTGCTGTTTTTGTTCAAGCTCTTCACAGTCTTGTTTACATGCAATTTTAGGCTCTGCTTGATAGATTACGGTGCCGTATGCATCTTCTATGCGCTCTATTAAATATGGCTCAATCTTAAAGCCTCCATTAGCAATAATGGCATAACCTGTTGCTACTTCTATCGGAGAGAAAGAGGCAGAACCAAGCGCAATAGAAGGGTTTCGAGGTAAATCTTTATCTTCGAACCCAAATTTTTTCAATTGATTGACTACCTTGGTGATCCCTAAATCTTGTACTAAACGTACTGAAACAACATTTTTTGATTGTCCAAGTGCACGACGTAAACGAATTGGGCCATCATATACTGGCGGTGAGTTTTTTGGTCTCCAAGCTGCACTACCACTCCATTGGTGGATCGGTGCGTCATTAACTAAGGTCGCTAACGTGTAACCATTATCTAGCGCTGCTGAATAGACAAAGGGCTTAATATTTGAACCTACTTGACGTTTTGCTTGAGTCGCACGATTAAATTTACTTTGCACAAAACTAAAGCCACCAACCATAGATGTAATAGCACCGTCGTTAGGGTTTAAAGAAACAAAGGCGGCACTGGCATCCGGATATTGCGACAGTTGTAATTCATCTTCTACCTGGCGTACCCAAATCAGCTCGCCTACGGCAACAATCTCAGCCGCTTTTTTAGGTTCTTTACCTTGTATTGAGTCTGTTTTAAATGGTCTTGCCCATTTTAAACCATCCCAACCAATAGTTTGAACTTCATCCTTAGTATTTTTACTGATCACTTCTATCTGTTTTTCATCAACAGCAACAACTACTGCTGGCTGAAGATCACCAAAGCTCGGCTCTGTTTGTAATTGTTTCAGGATATCTTCCTGGCTCCAGCTTTCAGCCGGCACTTCCCATAAAATTTTGCTCGCACCACGATAACCATGGCGTTGGTCATAATCGTGTAAATTATCAGATACAGCCTTATTTGCAGCTTCTTGAGCAACTTTATTCACTGTCGTGTAAACATTAAAACCTGAGTTGTAACTCTTTTCAACACCGTACATTTCGACTAGTTTCTTACGCGCAATTTCTGCTACGTAATGTGCTGACATAGTGATTTCTGCACCATGATATTTGCCTGTTATTGGGCTTGCTTTAGCTTCATCATATTCAGCTTGTGTTATGTATTTCTCTTCTAGCATACGCATCAACACTATATCGCGACGAAACTTGGCATTATCCGGTGAATAAATCGGGTTCAAGCGAGAAGGTGCTTTTGGTAATCCGGCCAGTACAGCCATTTCAGATAAAGTTAATTGTTCTACGGTTTTGCCGTAATAAACCTGTGCGGCAGCACCGACGCCAAAAGAACGGTGCCCTAAAGATATTTTATTCAGATACAGCATGAGAATTTCATCTTTAGTTAAAATTTGTTCAATCTGAATGGCAATAAATATTTCTTTAATCTTACGAATATAGGTTTTTTCATTGGTTAAAAAGAAATTTCGAGCAACTTGTTGGGTGATCGTACTCGCACCTTGTCTAGCTTGCCCAGTTGAAACTAATATGCTCGCAGCACGAACAATACCGATTGGGTCTATACCATAATGTTGGTAAAAACGATTATCTTCTGTCGCAAGAAATGCATCGACCAGTGATTGTGGAATTTGTTCTTTAGTTAATGGGATACGGCGTTTTTCCCCAAACTGAGAAAGTAGCTCGCCATCAATACTAAAAACTTTCATTGGAACTTGTAATTCAATATCTTGAATGGTCGCAACATCGGGTAAGTCGGATTTTACGTGATAATAGATAGCGACGATTGCAGCAATGCCTAAAAGTCCCAAAAAGGTAAAAATTACCGCTAATCGCTTAAACCATTTCATCATTTTTTGACACCCCAAACATTACTGATTTATTTAATTTGATATATTCTTAGTTATACACCTAGTATATAGTTATATTTAGGTAGTGAAAGGACAAACTGTGACTTATTAACTTGGAAGTTACTGATTTAGGTCTTATTATAAACCACTGTTAGTAAGTTAATGGATCTAACTTAAACGCTAGTATAACAAGGATGTTATGTTTAAAAATCGAATGAAATCCAATGCTTTGATTGGTATAGACTTTGGCTCCAGTGCAATAAAAGCACTTGCGATAACCAAGGGTGGTGGCACTTTTCGAGTTGATGCTGTTGCAGAAGCACCTGTTGCAAAAGGCTTGATTGTAGATCATCACTTTGAGGATGTTGCTAGGCTGACCGAAATAATTAAGCATGTAAGCAAAAATTTCCCCTCTTCTTATAAAAATGCAGCTATTGCGGTTAGTGGCACGGATGTCATTACTAAAGTGATCACGATGAATGCTGATTTAAATGAACTCGAATTAGAGGCACAAGTAGAAATCGAAGCAGAAAGCAGTATTCCCTTCCCATTAGATGAAATATTTCTGGATTTTGAGGTGATTGGCCCCAATGCCAATAGCGAAGACTCGAATGATATTTTAGTTAGTGCGGCTCGAAAGCAAACCGTTTTAGCACAAGTAGATTGTATTGAAGACGCGGGTTTGAAAGTGAAAATTGTTGATATTGCAAGCCATGCTTTAGCACGTGCTTGTGAGCTTGAGTTTTCAGATGATGACTACGATAAAGGTATCGCAGTTGTTGATATCGGTGCATCGCAAATGATGCTTAACATTGTGCATCAAGGTAATGTTATTTTTTCTCGTTCTAAAAATCATGGTGGTGAGATTTGCACGCAAATGATCGCTGAAAACTATGGTTTGAAAGAGAACGAAGCAGAAAAAATCAAAGTGAGTAAAGATTGGCCAGTTGGATGTGATATTGATGTTATTGCACCATTTGTGAGTATGACGGTTAATCATCTGCGTTATGATCTTCGCATGTTTACTAATGCGCCAAATAATATCGGTGTCGATAAAATGATATTAACCGGTGGTTGTCAGTTAATGCCTGAGTTATTACAGCAGTTACAAGAAGATCTTGATATCGATGTTGAAATAGCTAACCCGTTTATCGGTTTTGAGTACAAAAACCCATCAGATAAAACCTTACTTCATAAACATTCAGCTAAATATATGATGGCCTTAGGGTTAGCATTAAGGGAGGCTGAATAATGTCTAATATTAATTTATTACCCTGGCGAGATGAGTTCAAAAAGAAGAAGAAAAAATCTTTCTATATGGTGTTAGGACTGAGTTCGGTCTTAGTCTTAGGGGCTTCATATTTAGGTAAATACTATGTGGATTCATTAATTGAAGTACAAAACCAACGCAATCAATTTTTACAAACTCAAACCATTATTTTAGATCGCCGTATTGCAGAAATTCGTAATATTAAAAAAGAAAAAGCGGAGTTGGAAAGGCGCATCGACTTAATTCAGACATTGGAAGAAAAACGCAATTATGCCACGCGTTTGTTTAATACACTGCCGGATGTTGTACCAGCAGGTATCTATTTAAAGAATGTTGCGTTTGCTGATGAAAGGGTTGATGCGAAAGGTATGAGCGAATCAAATAATCGTCTCGCTCGAATGATGCGAAATGTAGATAGTTCAGGCTGGTTGGGTGAGTCGTATATTAGCTCTATCGTTTCAGGTCCTACTGAGCCAATCAAATTAAGTAATTTTGCAATGCAGTTTACTGTCGTCCCTGAAACAGAGGGGGAGAAATAATGGATTTAAATGATTTAGATTTTGATAATATAGGTAGTTGGCCTGCGCTGCATCGTGGTATTTTTATTGCTGTAGTGTGTGCTCTATTAAGTGGGGCATTTTTCTATTATGTAACCATGCCTGAAATTGACAGATTAGAACAAGTCAAAGCCAAAGAGTTGACTTTAAAAGAAGCTTTTACAACAAAAGCCGCACTTTCCTCAAATCTAGAAGCGTACCGAGACCAAGTCGCTGATATTCACCTTATTTTTGAAAGCTTATTGAATAAGCTGCCGAGTAATGCAGAGGTTGCTAGCTTACTTGATGATATTAGCTTTATCGGTGCGAATAATGGACTGCAATTTAAGAGTATTAATTGGGGAGTCACACAAGAACAAGAACTGTCTATTGAAGTGCCAATTAGTATTAAGGTTACTGGTAATTACCAAGAACTAG
>JBALXF010000579.1:0-1813 GCA_036961085.1 Psychromonas sp. | reverse complement strand
CGAATGCTTATTTTCATTTGGCCACGCACCACCACCATTAAGAATTGATCCTAATTTATATTGGGTCGCCTCTTCGGGAGTAACGCCGCGTAAATCGGGCTGGATCATCTGCCCAACTTTTTCTTCTAGCGTCATTTGCTCAACAATATCGTTAACTTGTTGCTCTATTTTTAAATCTTTTTTTATAGCAGAATCAATTTTAGGCCAGTCGCTAAAGTATGGTGTATTAAATGTATTCATAATGTATTCCATTAAATTTTAATAAGTAATAAAGCAGTCAATTTCTGCTTCTTCAACGACAAAATAAGTGAAAGCTAACTACAGCTCGGGTTAACGCTATCAAGAAATACTTTTATCAAACTTATCAATGAGGTAACCATGCATAGCAAGGAGTGACCTAGATCATATAATAGATTATATCTGTTCAACAGCTTGGATAAGGCTTCTGTAGCCCCCTTTTTATGAATAAATCGAGTACCGCACATAAATAGCCCTCGCCATGAAACTAAGGAGATGGTTTTCAGGTGCATAGATGATGAGACAATTAAAAACAGGGTGAAGCTATGAAACTTAAATCAGTGTTTGTACGGAAAACCACCTAGAACAAGACTAAGAGCTGCTATATTGGCAAGTACTTTCACGAGGTAAAATTGCAAATGGTTTTATTTTAGCGCCATTATAATTATCACTGATGATATCCAGTATGGCTTCAAAAGCTTGTTCACCAATCTCAACCAGAGGTTGTTTTATCGTGGTTAATTGGGGAATAGTAAATCGACACATAGGATGGTCATCAAAACCAATAACTGAAATGTCTTCAGGTACTCGATAACCTTTTTCATGCAAGGCTCTAATTGCACCAAATGCGCTTAAATCATTGCCTGCAAAAATAGCAGTAAAATCAATCTGACTTTGTAATAAACTATTAATTGCATTAAAACCACCATCAAGCGAAAAATCACCATTTAACAACATGTTATCAGTAACTTTTAGCCCTGCATCTTGCATACTTTTTAAATAACCTTGTTTACGCCCTAGGCTGTCAAAATTAGCTTCGTTTCCGAATAGATGAATAATTTTTTTATGGCCTAATTGTATCAGGTGATTGGTGGCTATCATGCCGCCGATAGTATTATCACTTCCAATAACGGGGTAGAATGAATTTCGTTCTCGACAAACAAAAAGAGCAGGAATGTCAGATAAGATACTTTTCACCACATCAAAAGGCACAACCCCCACCACGATAATAACACCATCTAATTTTTGCTCTTTAAAGCTTTTCAATAACTTAACTTCTTGCTGATAGCTCATATTTTTTGTTTCAATCAGCACTCGATAATTATAATTTGATGATTTTTTATCAATACCCGTTAAAAATTCGCTAACAAAAGAACTATCAAAGTTTGGCGCAATTATGCCTAATGTCATGCTCCTTTGGCCTTGTCGCTTACGTAATGGCTGGTAGTTTAATTCAAAAATAGCGTGCTCAATGGCTTTTACTTTTTCTCGTTCAACATAACTACTTTGATTTAAATATCGCGATACCGTTGCCGATGAGACATGGGCATGTTTTGCCACATCATAGATTGTTGATTTCGCCATATTTAATACCTTCAATAATACTAAGCGTTAGTCCGGGAGGTGTTAATCCCTAAGTATGATTAACTATCATACTGGAAAATAAGTCTTTTATATTTAAATGACAAATAGAAATACATGCTTATGCACTTAACTCAGGTGAAAATGAAATCATTAAAAATCAAAAGATTAGAAGTATTAACCACAGAGAATACCGAGAGTCACAGAGAAAATA
>JBALXF010000578.1:0-1818 GCA_036961085.1 Psychromonas sp. | reverse complement strand
CCTTTAAATTGCACATAGCCGGGTTTCATACCGCGCCACAAAGTAAGCGGAATAGAGAAATTGATAGCAACAAACTCTTCTGGGAGTGAGTTACTATATTGTGTCATTTGGGTGTTTTGGTAAGTAGCGTCTATACGAACATCACCTAGCCAATGCATTGATGAGAGCTTAATACCTGTATCACCATTCCAAAATTTTCCACCCTGTATTTTTGCCTGCCAATTAAATTGAGGCAGAGATAATTGATAAAATCCTAAGGCAGTTTCTTTATATGCAAGTTTTCTGTAGTTTAAGTCTTCATCAGAAGGTTCAAAATAGTTAACATCAAGGCCAAATGAATGATAACCTTGCGCTGAATTCCACAGAGACTCATTGGCAACACCAACATAGCCTGCTTTAATATAACCAATCGAGGTCTGATTAAAAATATTGAAGGGTAGGCTGAAGGCTTGGTGAAAAAGAGCGGTATCTATTTCACTTTGGTATCTATCCTCGCCCCAAAGTTTTCCATCATCAAAATCTTCACTGTTTGTTAAAGGTAATACATAACGGATATCAATAGCAGAACCTTTCCATAAGCTTGTATATAAATTAGTACCCAGTGCGAGTGAATAATCATAGACGCCGTATTCGGTTGCCATTGTATGTCTTATCATTGGAGATAAAATGATTTGTGAACGGCCAAAAGTTGATGCTATTTTTTTACTTTGCCAATCGGTTTGCTGATATGTTTTATTAATACCAAGACTGGTAAATAACAGCGAGTCACATGCTTCACCGGAAAGGATAAACTCTCGATAACATTTCATATCAGTCTCGATTGCAACAACTGGTATGTCATTTTTAAGCATTATTAACTTAGTTTTTTGTGCACTCGTGTCGAGATCAAGTTCGGAAAATAATGTTGCGCCTGCATGATTACTGATAATCGCCATGGCAACCCCGATTGCATCTATCTCATTATGGTTATATCGGCGATTTTCCAATGCAATAAGTAAAGTATTATTATCTGTTCCAATTTGTAAATTAACAAAACCCTCTTTTTTTAAAGCGACTTTTAGCATTTCTACCGAGCTAATTTCATGTGGAGATTGTTTTATAAGTATTTTATCTTCGATTGACTGTGTTAGATTTTTTTCTTTAGGGCTTACGTTATTATCACTATAACCCAAAATAGGTACAGTTAAGTTAGCTGACCACATTGCTTCGTCATTTGTTTCATGACCTGATGCTATTTGATATTGTAAGCTGACTTGTGAATCATAAGGCAATAATTTTTTAGGTGTAAATGCTTTTACTGCGAAATTTACTTCCGAATTATCATGTTCAGCAACTAATTGCATGAAAGAAAAAGGCTGATATTCAATCGCGGCAAATGGTCCATCGAGTATTTCGTAGGCTAAGTCTGATTGACCATAACCCGCACTTATACGCGCGGGAAAAGCTGAAAATTCATAATCTGTGACTGCATAATAGGTTTTGAAGTTATTGGCCTCGCCACCTAAATCTTGTACGCCAAAGGCCAAGTCAAAACCTGTGTAGTGCTTGATGAAGGGGAGTTGGTATTTCAGTGAAGCTGACAGGTCGCTTGACCCATCGAAATCATCAAAAACAACGATACGGCCACTTGCTTCAAGCCCTGGGAATAAACCCACTGAAACTAGCAAGTTGTGTAGGTCATAAAATTGATCGTCTTTATAGACACCTTGGCCATATAAAAAAGAGGCATTACCCGTTGTTAATACCTGGGCATTAGGTGTTAATACCGCACCAGTAAAACTTTGCAGAGAAGGTAAGTTATCGAGTTCTGCGTAACAC
>JBALXF010000577.1:0-1820 GCA_036961085.1 Psychromonas sp. | reverse complement strand
AAAAAATCATACTTCAGTTCATTATTCATACAAAATATAGCGATCATAGTCACATTTACAGCATCATCGGCTTGAATAAGTGCCAAAGTTAATTAAAACTCTTTTCTGCAAACGTTCCCATAAATAAATTTAAAGCTTAACAGGAGGAAGTTATGAACTATTCCAAAGTTGCTAGCCAACTTATCGAAAAACTTGGTGGTAAAGACAATATTAAAGCTTTGGCGCATTGTGCCACACGCTTACGACTTGCCATTGAAGATGAATCTTTAATTGATGAAAAAGCCATTGCAGATCTTGAAGGTGTAAAAGGACAATTTAAAATCGCGGGTCAATACCAGATTATTTTCGGTTCTGGAATAGTTAATCAAGTTTATGCCCAAATGGCAACGCTCACTGGCATTGGCGAGATGAGCACAAAAGATGTCGCGTCAGCGGGTGCAGAGAAACAAAATATTGTTCAAAAGGCAGTAAAAGACTTATCGGATATATTTGTTCCTATTATTCCCGCTATCGTTGCAGGTGGTCTGTTAATGGGGATCTTTAACGTATTAGTTGCTCCTGGCTTATTTATTGAAGGTAAATCACTGATTGATGCCAACCCTGGGTTAGCCGATCTTGCTGCAATGATCAACACCTTTGCCAATGCACCATTTGTGTTCCTGCCTATTCTACTTGCATTTTCAGCTAGTAATAAATTTGGAGGTAACCCCTACCTAGGCGCAGCATTGGGAATGTTGATGGTTCATCCTGATTTACTTAACGGTTGGGGTTTGGTGGCGCAACCGTTGCCGATAATATTCCGGTTTGGCACATCCTTGGCTTTGATATTCAAAAAGTCGGCTATCAAGGCTCTGTTCTGCCCGTATTAGTTGCTACATTTATTTTAGCGAAAGTCGAAAACGGCCTGCGTAAAATCATACCTTCAGTGCTAGATAACCTACTAACGCCATTGCTTGCTATCTTTATAACGGGCGTACTCACATTTACTATAGTCGGTCCATTTACACGTGATATCGGTTTTCTACTTGGTGACGGTCTAAACTGGTTATACGATTCAGCTGGTTTTATTGGTGGCGCAGTACTTGGTTTCTTCTATGCTCCATTTGTAATTACAGGCATGCATCACAGCTTTATCGCAATCGAAATTCAATTGTTGGCTGATATTGCAGTAACCGGCGGTACATTTATCTTCCCGATTGCAGCAATGTCTAATATTGCACAAGGTGGTGCTGCATTGGCAGTCGGTTTCTCAACTAAAGATACTAAAACCAAAGGTATTGCTGTTCCATCTGGTGTTACTGCCCTATTAGGTATTACTGAACCTGCTATGTTTGGTGTGAACCTTAAACTGCGCTACCCATTTATTGCAGCTATCATTGCAGCCGCTGCATCAAGTGCATTTATTACACTGTTTAATGTTAAGGCGAGTGCACTGGGCGCAGCAGGGCTAACGGGTATTATCTCTATTAGAACCCATGATGTAACCCCTTACGTAATCGGTATGTTGATTTCATTTACCACTGCAATTATTCTGACTTTAGTACTGGGTGCTCGCGCTAACAAAAAAGCAAAAAAGGCAACAAAACAAATGTCGCAAGCAACGGCATAATATAGATTTGTAATCATTAACGTTAAGCCTGTATTCGAAATACAGGCTTAAATAAAGGAGTCACTATGAATAGGGTTTGGGTTACAGGCGATGCTGTTGTTGATTTGATTGAGAATGAAGAAAACAGCTATTTAAAGTGTCCGGGTGGCGCACCTGCTAATGTTGCAGTTGCAGTATCTCGTTTATCTGGCGATAGCGCCTTTTTTGGACG
>JBALXF010000576.1:0-1825 GCA_036961085.1 Psychromonas sp. | reverse complement strand
CCGCACCTATAGAAATCTCCTCATTAACTTCTTTATGGCTTAAACGTCAATGTAAAGAGCAAAACGTAACCAATAAATCTGCACTTTTCGATTTTAATGTTGGCTATATTGTTACGGCATTACTTGCGGTTGTATTTCTTGCTTTAGGTACATTAGTACTGCATGGAACGGGCACAGAGCTGAAGAGTTCGGGGATCGCATTTTCACATCAACTAGTTAGTATGTACACCACAGCGATTGGGGATTGGTCACATTACTTAATTGCTATTGTTGCTTTCTTTTGTATTTTTGGCAGTACAATTACGGTTATTGATGGCTACTCGCGTGCCATTGCCGAAGCAAATTTATTGCTACAGAAAAAAGAGTTAGAGCAAACTCGTTATAACAATGCTTGGATGTTAATTGTTAGTTTCTCTTCTATGGTCGTGATCCTTTTCTTTGCTTCATCTTTAATGGCAATGTTAAATTTTGCAATGGTACTTGCGTTTATGACTACCCCTATTTTTGCGCTGTTAAATTATAAATTAGTCGTCAATACTGACTTACCCAAAGAACTCGCATTCACTAAAAAAATGAAAGCCTTGTCATGGGTTGGCTTAACTTATCTATTTGGATTTTTAGCCATCTTTATTTGGTGGAAGTGGTTGATGTGATCATCACATAGCTAATCAAAAAATATTCAGAATATTAATAAATCGTTAGTTTATAACAGGCCAGTAATTTTAATTGTTGGCCTGTTTCATATTAAATAAGGTAATACGATGAACAATAGTGAAAGTCGCTTTTATTATATCCATGATCCTATGTGTAGTTGGTGCTGGGCTCATTACCCTCAATGGTCACTTCTTGATCAAAAACTATCTCAACTGGTTGAGGTTGAATACTTAGTCGGTGGCTTAGCACCAGATAGTGATTTACCCATGCCTGCAGAACAGTGTGAAGCTATTGAAGGTTATTGGAAAAAAATAAACCGTCTTTTAGGTACAGAGTTTAACCATCAGTTTTGGTTGCAAAATACGCCACGCAGATCTACTTATCCAGCTTGTCGCGCTGTGATTGCAGCTAGTTGGCAGGGCGCTTTGAAAGAGATGAATTTGGCATTACAAGAAGCTTATTACCTTCGTGCTATGAACCCATCAGATGTAAGTGTGCTCCTTGTATTGGCAGCAGAACTTGGCCTTGATGTAGATAAATTTGCAGCTGATATTGCTTCAGGAGCATTAGCCCTTGAGTTTGCAACACAATTACAATTTGCACATCAATTACCGATTAGAGGCTTCCCTTCGATGGTATTAGCGCACAAAGGACAAATGCATGCAATTGCCTTAGATTACAAAGACCATAGTGGCGCACTTGAGCAAGTTAAAGAAATATTAGCGCAGTAAAATTATTATTTATAGGTGCTAGTTTAAAGGTGTTAGTCTAGATGTTTAATTACTCGTATTTATAGATATTCATAACTAGCTAAACATAATTTATAAGTGGATAGGTTGAGTGTTGATATGATTATTATTAATAGTTAATAGCAAAAAATCGCATGAAATCTATCCACTTTTTAGTACAAGTTGCAAAGTCACTGAGGTGAAAGCGTATAACTGTGTTGGGTGCTGCTTGTGCCAATTTAGCTAAATCTGTTTTACTTACACAACCAATTTTGGGGTAACCTCCTAATGTTTGACGATCATTTAACAAGATAATTGGTTGTCCGTCTGCTGGTATTTGAATAGCGCCTAGACTAATACCTTCTGAGATTATCCCACTACAATAACTGCTAATTTTCTCTCCCGATAAACGTATACCCATACGATCTGAATGTTGTGATACA
>JBALXF010000575.1:0-1844 GCA_036961085.1 Psychromonas sp. | reverse complement strand
CGAAGTATTAGTTTTTAAGCGAAATGTTGACATTAATAATATCAATGAAAAATTTTCAACTACGCCACTTTCGGTTAATACACAAAATAGTATTTCGATGCTGAATACATTCTCTGCAGATGATTGTGTTAAATATGAGCCTTGTGTACATAAAAAAAATCCAGTAGTGATCAATAAATCCTATTTTAATGAAAAAAATAATGGTTTTGAATATTTAGATAGTTCACATTTACAGATGGTAAAACAACGCCAAAAATTGCATGCTCATGCTTCATTCACACCTGTATTACATACTGTATGGCGTATGCCTGTGGAAAGTAGAGCAAAAGCAAAACCTATCCATTTATTTGCAGGCACGAATTACGCATCAACCACAAACAACCAACAAAATGATGATACAAGCACTTTAGCTGCTGCAATCGATAAGTGGGCTATTGATGGTAATTTCAAAATATTCTTAGATCATTATTTATTTATTGATAGTCAACTTATCGTCCGTCAACAAACAACGACAGATGTTCCCGTTGAGCAAAGCAATAACGATGCAGCAGTAATCAGTAGTGAAAATGGCGTTGAATTGATGGATGTCAATAATGAAAGTGCTTATATCGAGACTAAAAAAGAAACAATAATTGCTGAAATATTATTTGATCAAAACCGCCGTTTAAGAAGTGAAGAGATACACTATCTTGACCACCCTATGATGGGCATTCTTGTGCAAATAAGAAAAATCAAATAGATTAGAACTTAAGTAGTTTAGAAATTAAGTAAATTAGAAGTTTACAAGGTTAGAAATTAAAGCGTTAGTAACTGAATAGTTCTATAGAAAAGTGATAAATTAAAATTAATAAAAATCCAACTCCATTTCAAATAGAGTTGGATTTTTTATATCTGCTATTTAGTTTTGTCGCGTGTTAGCCAAAACTGTTTCGCTAATAATAAACTATCTTCTTGTGTATCGGTCAACTGCATTTGTTTTAGCACCACAGCTACGGTTGAAATAACGGCTGCATCACCATATTGGTCGATAACTTCACCCGTCCAAACATTTTGTAAGTATTCAGCTGACACTTCAGTATGTGCACCGCTAGACTCTTCTAGGTAAGTAGGCCATTCATCTTCAATATACTGCAGCCCTTGAGCTGATGTTTGCACACCACAAATTTTAGTGGAGACGCGCGGATTAATTTCACTTTCGCCTCCTTCACCCTTGAACGCAATCATATTCACTTCATTTGTTAATAAAGCAGCTTCCGCATGCAATTTTTCATAACTTTTATGAAATACACCGTGTATTGCATGCGTAGCTTTACTCGGATTCAAACTACGTGCGACTGTGTTTAGAGGCGTTCTTAAACCGACTTGCTCGCGTAAAGCAAGCAATGGAATTAATTCGGGACAATATGCGGATAAAGGCACATAGCAGATACTATTTTCAGAAAGTGCCAATTGTGCTTCTTCGAAACTATCAACAATAGGAATGTTTAATGTTGGGCAAGCCGATTCAACCTGAAATTTAATCGCATCAACAGCATTATGCCCGTGAATGAAAATACGGATCCCCTGCTGGGCAAGTACTTTAGCGGCTAATAATAACCAAGGTGGCTGACGTTTTTTTCCAGCAAAACATGGCCAGTCTACATCTACTGTCAATTGAGACCATTGGGTTGGGATTTTATAACGCAGTGCTTCTATATAACCAGCAGCTTCTTCTGCAGTTTCACAACGCACACGTTGCAACATCAACAATACCGCTAATTGTAATAATTCTGCATCACCATTTAAATAGCTAGTTAATGCATCGTTAGCTTCTTGTTGCGTTAAAGGACGGCGCCCTTTCTCTC
>JBALXF010000574.1:0-1851 GCA_036961085.1 Psychromonas sp. | reverse complement strand
AGTCTTCCAATTTTTATTTAATGTATCGTCGTAAATTAATTTATCTGGATTTTCTAACCAATCAACAAAGATTTGTTTGCGATCTGATTCAATACGCGCATTTAAATCACCTTCAGGGATAGTTAATCGAGATAAACGACCGTACTCACCTTGTTGAATTGCTTTAATACGAGAACGCAGTGTTAAGTAACGCATGTAACGGTATGTAGTACCGAACGCGTTATTATGTACAGTTGGGTTTTTCGCTAGTAGTTGCACATTTTCAGAAGCATTTTCAACAGCGATCAATTTGCTAGATGGCTCTAAGTAACGCGCTAAACTGCGGTTATAGTGCTCTAGGATATCAGGGTATTTACGTACGAAATCAACTGAGGTTTTTTCAATTGAAAGGATACTAGAGATAATTGCTTTTTGTAAATTATGTTGGCGCTCATCTTGATCTACAGGAGAGTAATCAACGATGCCATCAATACAACCTTTTTCATAAAGTTCTTCTGGAGATACACCAACAGATTGCGCACATTCCTGCCATGACAAGTTATATTTACGTGCAATGCTTTGTAAACCTTTAGGCTGGATAGTGTTAAAAATACCATCACGAACTGACAGTAAGATATTAGCGGTTGCTAATGGAATCGCACCGCCTGAATAACCAACACCGACTACGATACCGACTGTAGGAACATCAACGTTAGCACTTTCAGTGATCATTTGAGAAATACTGTGAGCCTGGTTTTGGCTATTTGCCTCTTCACCAGCATCTGCTCCAGGCGTATCAATAAGGTATACGATTGGTAAAGATAAATCCGCAAATTTACGAATCGCTTTACTTGCCGCCAAATGATGCTCAGGCATCCAAGCACCATTATTTGAACTACGTTCTTGGCCGATGATACCAATTCGACGAGAATACCCGCCAAAATCAAGTTCCATTTCAGCGCTGTAAAAAGCACCATTCAATTGTTCGGTAACAATTTTGCCATTAAAACCAGCAACAATACTTTTAGTGCCTGGACGTTTATTGTCTTCTGCAGGTTGCACTGTACGTGCAATATAGGCATCTACATCTAATTTTTTAATTGCAATAAGGTTTTTATCAATGCGCTTGCGATCGATCAATCCTTCTAAATGCTCTGTATTAGATGGTAATGAGTTATCTGGAAATAATGAAAAATCTTTTGCGATATGCTCCGCATGAAGAAATAATGGATCTGCAATATTATTTACTTCGGACTGCGAAGAAGAATTCATTGGCATAATGATACCCTTTAAAAAAAGTTAGATAAATAAATATGGCTAATTTACAACTTATTAACTTATGATTCCACTGTTGATTTTAATATAGCTAAAAACATAACCGATTAGGGTTAAATATGTGAAATCGAAATAGAATATGTGATAAAAGTACAAAAATTCTGCTACAAAGCATAAGCCATATAGCAGTTTTTTCCTGTTTTTTACTGCATATAGTCTTCAGAAATTTCAATTTGAGCAACACCCGTCACGACTGCAGCTTTTGCAACCGCTCTAGCGACTTCTTTTAAAAGACGTGGATCCATCGGTTTAGGGATAATATATTCTTTACCAAATGTTAACGAAGCTTCGCCACTTGCTTTTAATACGGCTTCAGAAACTGGTTGTTTTGCGATTTCACGAATTGTATTTACTGCCGCGACTTTCATATCTTCATTAATCTCAGTGGCACGTGCGTCTAATGCACCACGGAAAATAAACGGAAAGCATAAAACATTATTCACTTGATTTGGATAATCACTGCGTCCCGTAGCCATAATAAGATCATCACGGACCGAATGAGCTAACTCAGGTTTAATTTCTGGATCTGGGTTTGAA
>JBALXF010000573.1:0-1860 GCA_036961085.1 Psychromonas sp. | reverse complement strand
AGCATCAATATCAGCAAGCACAGTCTCTACAGCATCTATATTCGAACGATAATTCTCATCGGAACAATCGACTACGTGCAAGAGTAATGTTGCTTCACGAGTTTCTTGAAGTGTCGCTTTAAAAGCAGCCACTAAATCATGGGGAAGATGACGAACAAAACCAACCGTATCCGCTAAGATACAATTACCTACATCCTCAATTTTAATTTGGCGTAATGTCGGGTCTAAGGTAGCAAAAAGTTGGTCAGCAGCATAAACACCAGCATCAGTGATCTGATTAAACAGTGTCGATTTACCTGCATTAGTATAACCAACTAATGAAACCGTAGGTACTTCCGCGCGTTGACGAGCACGACGCCCTTGATCACGTTGTTTGGCGACTTTTGCAAGACGTCCTTTAATCGCAGTAATCCTTGCACTTAATAAACGTCTGTCGGTTTCAAGCTGTGTTTCACCTGGACCACGCATGCCGACACCACCTTTTTGCTTATCAAGGTGAGACCAACCACGAATAAGGCGGGTAGACATAAAACGCAGTTGCGCCAATTCAACCTGTAACTTACCTTCGTAGGTACGTGCACGTTGTGCAAAGATATCAAGAATGAGTGCCGTACGATCTAGTACTAAACATTCACATAATGCTTCTAGGTTTCGTTGTTGGGCGGGAGTTAAGGAATGGTTGAAAATAACCACATCGGCCTCAAGTGTTCTCACTGTATCGGCTATTTCTTGTGCTTTACCTGTGCCTACAAAGTACCTCGTATGAGGTGACTTTCTTGGACCAGTAACAGTACCCAGTGTATTAACACCAGCTGAGCTAACTAAAAGTTTTAACTCGTCAAGGTCTTCTTTTTTATCATCATCAGAAAAAGTAATATGAACTAAGACAGCCTGTTCACCGGCTTCGTAACGATCAAACAAATAACACTCCAATTAAGAAGGGAAAGTATAATAAATTAAAATTCATCCTAGCATAATCTGCTTAAGGATAAGATAAAAAAATGGCCTACATCAAAGTAAGCCAAAGGAATCAAAAATATGACAGTGATTATTAATCATTTTCTACATGAGGAATAGTTGCTACAGCTCTAGCAGGTACTACAGTTGAAATTGCATGTTTATATACCATTTGGCTTACTGTATTTTTTAACAGAATAACAAATTGGTCAAATGATTCGATTTGCCCTTGCAGTTTAATTCCATTAACCAAATAGATTGCTACTGGAATACGCTCTTTACGTAATGCATTCAAAAAAGGGTCTTGTAGAGATTGTGCCTTAGCCATTCTTTTTCCTTATTATTATTATTGGAAGTTGTACTTATTTTGCTTAATTATTAATCGAGCAGCTTCAGTATAAACAATGGTTAAATAAAAACCGTTCTCAATACTCAAAATTTTGATCCGAAACACCTTCTAAAATAGACTAGCATCGAAATCAAAAATACGACATTAGATAAGGCTAAAAATCTTTGAGTACAATAAGTTAAGCTACGAATAGACAAATCAACTAAATTATAGTTCAACTACACTGAACATTTTAAATAAACATTCTTTATTAATAAAAATTTTAAAATAAGGAGTTTATAATAAGAGCTTTATAATAATAAATTTATAAAACAGACTTAATCAAAGCAAAGTTATCCGCACTACCTGTTTCTAACCAAGAAACATCTTTCCAGCCTCTTAACCATGTCATTTGTCTTTTTGCCAGTTGACGAGTGGCAACAACGCCTCGAAAACGCATCTCTTCGTAATCCATCACTCCATCAAGATATTCCCACATTTGGCGATAGCCAACACAGCGCATTGATGGTAGATCTAAATGTAGATCTCCGCGATCACGCAGATCTTGTACTTCC
>JBALXF010000572.1:0-1875 GCA_036961085.1 Psychromonas sp. | reverse complement strand
AGAAAAACTTTCATTAAATTAATTTTGCTATTTTTTGCAATTAAACTCTTAGCATAATATTTTTCTACACTTATTCATTTTATTTTTGCAAAAAAAAACGCCATTTGGCGCTTTTATAAATTGCAAGAGCAGCGTTATTTAATCAAACATCTCTAATGACAACGAGCCTTCTTTTTTATCATTTGCGTCGGTCTTCTCTGCAATGCCACCATTATGTAGTTTAAACTTAAGCGCTAGATTTGTCGGTGAGTCAGAATTCTTAATGGCTTCTTCCATTGATATCCTCTTTTCTATCGCTAAATCAAATAAAGCACCATCAAAAGTTTGCATACCTAATGACTTCGACTTCTCCATCACCCCTTTTAATAATCCAAATTCACCACGTTTGATCATGTCACGCACAGTTAAGGTTCCCATCATCACTTCAATTGCGGCACATCGTTTTCCATCGATTGTGGGTATTAGACGTTGAGAGATAAAGGATTGTAAGTTATTACCCAGATCATTTAGTAATTGAGCACGGCGCTCTTCTGGAAAGAAGTTAATAATACGATCTAATGCCTGGTTGGCATTATTTGCATGTAAAGTTGATATAGCAAGATGACCTGTTTCGGAAAATGCCAGTGCATGCTCCATTGTTTCTTTATCACGAATTTCGCCAATTAAAATAACATCAGGCGCTTGGCGTAAGGTATTTTTTAATGCGGCACTAAAGCTACGCGTATCAACCCCAACCTCTCTTTGATTAATAATACTTTTTTTATGTTTATGAATAAATTCAACAGGATCTTCAATCGTAATAATATGCCCAGAAGCATTACTATTACGGTGATCAATGAGTGCCGCTAAAGAGGTCGATTTACCAGAACCTGTACCACCAATAAATAACACTAAACCACGTTTAGCCATCACTACATCTTTCAAAATTTCAGGTAACTTTAATTCAGCGAAGGTTGGAATATCAACTTTTATATTTCGCGCTACAATTGAAACTTGATTGCGCTGCTTAAAAATATTGACTCGAAAACGCCCTACCTTAGGAATTGAGATAGCAAGGTTCATCTCTAACTCTTGCTCGAACTCTAGTTGCTGTTCGTTATCCATTATAGAATAAGCAATCTCACTTACTTCTCCAGGTTGAAATTCGCTATCCGTTAACGCCTTAAGCTCTCCTTGAAATTTTGCTGATGGTGGTGCCCCAGTTGTAAGGTAAAGATCTGAACCATCCTTGCTCGACAGAATATTAAGCATCTGTTCAAATTCCATTTTTTACTCCTAAATGTCAGTTACTTTTAATCGGCTAATGTAGCCGTTAATATAAACTATGCAGTCATTTAATTCTTTAACTAAAACATCAATCAAAAAAACAACTTAGATTAAGTGTAATTTACATCACACTAAAGCAAGCAGAGAGGCGCATTGTTCACAATTAACAATAATATCCATAATAAAAATATAACTTTAATTTAGTGGTGAAAATTAGCCTAAGAAAAAAACCAAAAGAAACCTCAACAAAAAACCATAAAAAACAACATGTTAAACATTTTAATTGAAATACTCAGTAAAATAATAAAAAAACAAATTTAATCTCTAAAATTAGCTTTATTATTTTTATCAATTATTGTTGACAATAGTTAAGTAGTTCACAAATACAGCAACAATCCGCAGAAACACGACTTATCTCACAAAACATTATCCCTAAAACATGACTAATGCCTCCCTTATTGGCTAACAATTAACCAGTTTTAACATACTATTAACAGCGCAGATAATTACATATAAGTTAGATTAAATTGATAAATGCTAGATTTATTAAAAATACGCTAACTTCTGACGCTTACTCAAAGGAGAAAAGGATGAGTTTTGAAAGTGATG
>JBALXF010000571.1:328-1881 GCA_036961085.1 Psychromonas sp. | reverse complement strand
GCAGAAAAAGTGGCTGCTGCAGCTGCGTATGAAGAAAAACGTCTTTTAGCGCTAGCTGAAAATGACTTAGAAGACGATGCTGAATAATCATTGTTTTTAATCATTTAACTGATTAATACCAAATTCTAAATTGCAGGTTATACTCAATTAACCTGCTTATATAGCCATCAACATATCTATAAATATCAATTTTGCAGGCCTTAATTTAATTACGATTTTAAAATCATAATGGTGAAGGATCACTTGCATAAATTAATCTCTGTCATATTAATACTGTTTAGTTCAAACCTCTTTGCTGAGGAGGTACATCCCTGCTACACCCCTCCTGATGAGGCTAATACTAATACTATCGATATTGCCTATAGCTACCTTACTACCAAATTTTGTCAGCCTGCATTGTGGTTTGATAGTTTTTTCGTGGATTCACGTGCCACTGAAGATGCGAGGGCTGGTACCATGATCCGTTGGTATACTGATTTAACCTGGGAAAAAGCAGAGTCTCCAGCATTTGGTATGAAATTAAATGCCCGCCTCAATCTACCAAGGTTTTCTAAAAAACTTAAATTAGTAATAGAGTCTGATGATGAAGAAGCAAGGGTTGATTCTTTTGGACAACCTCTAGCAAGTGACGAAAAAGATAGAACCGTGGGCTTACAGTATGATCTAAAGGCTGAAGACCGTAATAGTTTTAATGTAAAAGTAACTGTTAGACCGAGTCTTGAATTTCGCTACCGATATACAGCTCCTATATCTGCTAAAACAACTTTCAGATTCACACAAAAGCTTTATCAAAAAAGAAAAGTGACCGGGGAGTCATCTCATGTAGACTTTGACCATACAATAAACCCTAAATTTGTACTGCGTTGGGCCAACTTAGCAAGATTTGAAAGTGACGTTCATGATTTTGAACTAGGCACTGGGCTAACACTGTATCAATATATTTCTAAACGTCGTGCAATCAGTTATAAATCAGGGGTAACCTGGTATACAAAATCCACTCCCTATGTACATAATAGCCACTTATCAATGGTTTATCGACAAAACATATTTAGGAAATGGTTGTTTTATGAACTAATACCCGAAGTTAATTGGGATAAAGAAGAGGATGATGGGCCTACAGAAAGAAATACTAAAATTACATTCCGCTTAGAAGTATTATTTAGTAATATTTAGGTTTCTCTATACTGCTAATAAAAATCACTCCGGTGTTTTATGAACGTAACATCTTGATAATCAACTATTTCAGTCCAATCAGCATCATCTTGTTTTGCTATTTTTAAATGTAGCTTGAGAAGCATTCTAAAAAGTGGCTTTATTCAACATCTCATTACTAGCTAATGGGGCATTTTTATTAATAAATAATTTCAATATTATGCAGACTAATTGCTAAACCTAATTGCTAAAAAAACGAAAAATGTGGGTAATTTCGCATTTCCTTCTTAACCCCTTTAATGCACTATTAGCATTAACGAATTATCTAAATATAAACTCGTTAATGCTAATTGAATGACACTAAAGTATAAACTTAATTATATTATTTAAACCAAATTCTT
>JBALXF010000571.1:0-318 GCA_036961085.1 Psychromonas sp. | reverse complement strand
ACTCAATCGTACGCTGCCATGCCAACTCTGCAGCTGCTTTGTCATACCTACCTGTTGAATCATTATGGAAGCCATGATTTACGCTCTCATACATGTGCATTACATAATTAATTTTGTATTCTTGTAGATCCTTTTCATAATCTGGCCAAGTAGCATTTACCCTTTTATCTAAACCAGCAAGCTGGATCATCAATGGCGCCTTGATATCTTTTCGCAACTCTGCCAATCCAGGGGTGCCATAAAAAGGAACGCCTGCATTTAAATTACTACCAATGGTCGCAGCAAGCATATTCACAATATAACCGCCGAAACAAAATC
>JBALXF010000570.1:0-1901 GCA_036961085.1 Psychromonas sp. | reverse complement strand
GACGAAACACTCCCTTTTAGATCCTATTGTTTAGCAACTCATGGGGAAACCCACTAAATAAGTCGTCAAAATCAATGAACTGCTACAAAGCTAATTCGTAGAGAGAAATAGGCACTCTGAAGGTGATGTCTTCAGGAGCAAAAACAGTAAAATTTAACTATTCAGCCAACAACACCTTAAAAACAGAGAACGCCTAGCAGAATCATTAATACCTGCGTCGAGTCCAAATATTAATAGTTTTACTCATCAGATAATTGTACTGCTGTACCAGAGACTTTTATGCCACCAAGTTTCGGAATTGAAAGGTTTAACTGGCTTGGTCGTCCCATTATTTCGCCTTGTATAATATTTATATCCATCGGTGCATTAATTATTTTCGATTCGCGTAAATATCCACCTAATGCAACGGCGGCTGCGCCCGTCGCCGCATCCTCAATTACACCGCCAACCGGAAATGGATTACGAGAGTGAATGAGCGCATCGTTTTCACGCCATATTAATTGTAGAGTTGTTAGATTATCATCTAGCATTATCTTCTTAAGTTTGTCGAAGTCGTATCTTAAGTCATCTAAGCGTTGTTTTGATTTCACCGCTAATACTAAATGCCAATTCCCTCCATATGCACGTGCTGGTGGAATGTTGCTATCTAAATCATCCAAACTCCAGTCGAGTGCACAAAGGGCTTCTTTAATTAAAGTATCTGATGCCAGTTCAAACTTAGGCTCTACTGATGTAAGCGCGGCTCTAATTTCTCCATTATGTTCGCTGACCTCCACTGGAATATTCCCTATCGTTGTTTCAAACTGATAGGTGCCACTACCTGATTTCTGGCCCAATGCAACGCCAGTTGCTATCGTAGCGTGTCCGCAAAATGGTACTTCAGTTTCTGGGCTGTAATAACGTACAGTTCGTTTTTTACCCTTGCTAGGTGCGATAAAAGCGGTTTCCGAAAAACCAACTTCAGCCGCAATTCGTTGCATTTCGCTCGGTTCGGGT
This sequence comes from Psychromonas sp., assembly GCA_036961085.1. Taxonomy (GTDB): domain Bacteria; phylum Pseudomonadota; class Gammaproteobacteria; order Enterobacterales; family Psychromonadaceae; genus Psychromonas. The sequence goes on along the minus strand of JBALXF010000570.1, from coordinate 905 downwards.
AACGTTTCACCAATCCATACACCTGCAGGATTGCCGCCTGTAGGCTTGGAAGTAAATGCAGCTAGTTTTTGTAATGTATGTGAATTCATTTAATGCTCCTTTTTATTTGTTAAATTACACAATTAACTTACCTCTCCCAATAAGGTAAGTAAACGTGTTAATATTGGCATTCGATGTGCGTATATGCACATTGAATGTGAACTCATTGAGGTGTTTATGAATTGGAATGATCTGAAGTTTTTTCTGGCTTTGACGAGAGAGGGGACTGTTAGCGGTGCGGGTCGGGTGCTGAATGTCAAACATACAACAGTCGCAAGGAGAATTGAAGCGCTTGAAATAAGCCTAGGGACACGATTATTTGATAAGAGTCGAAGTGGTTACGCTATGACACAAGCGGCTGAGAATCTATACCAACAGGTAGTCTCAATGGAGGAAAAGGTACGTAGCATAGATAGACAAGCTGCCAATCAGGATTCTGCATTAGCCGGCCCATTAAAGCTTACCGTCGCGTTTGAACTTGCAAATCGCCTTATCATCCCAAAGATGCAAGAGTTCTGCCAGCGCTTTCCTGATATCGACATGCAGTTACTGATGACTAAACACTTAATCGATTTGGCTGCTATGGAAGCTGATTTGGCCATTCGTATGACTCCTAATCCACCTGATTATCTAGTGGGTACTGAAATCATGAAGTTGCACCATGGGATCTATGCTTCGCAAGACTATTTACAAAACCACTCAAAAAAAACAAAAGTGATACTTTTCCAGTCAGAAAATAAGCGACCGGATTGGGTTAAAAAATATACTCGCGATTCTGAAGTTTCACTGCGAGTCGATGACGTTGGTTCGATGGCGGTTGCAGCGACTAACGGTTTCGGTCTAGCAAAACTGCCTTGTTTTATCGG